>NZ_JBEOUR010000006.1:0-89664 GCF_040302605.1 Microbacterium sp. NPDC097977 | reverse complement strand
CACCCTGCTCTCGGTCATGGAGCGCATCGGCGAGATCGGCCTGCGTCGAGCGCTCGGAGCGACCCGTCGGCAGATCGGCTCGCAGTTCATGGTGGAGTCCGTCGTCATCGGGTTCATCGGCGGTCTGATCGGCTCAGCGCTCGGCGTGCTCGCCGTGATCGTGGTCGCCGTCGTGCAGGGGTGGACTCCGGTCACCGATCCGCTCGTCGCCGTGGCGGGCGCCCTGCTCGGGGCGGTCGTCGGGTGGGGGTCCGGGTGGTATCCGGCCCGGCGCGCGGCGCGGATCGAGCCGGTGGAGGCACTCCGGGGCGGCTGAGCGCGTGCGGCTGCTGCCGCGCGCCGAGGCACGGGTCGACAGGGCTCCCGCTAGACTCGTTCAAGCACGACGGAGCAGGAGAATCGGTGGCTGAGAACGCGGCGAAGTCCAGGGTGAAGACGTCGAAGACCGACGACACCCCCATGGGACCCACCGGGCGTCCCTATCACGGTTTCGCGACCCCCGAACCGCTGGCGTCGCACGGCCCGGCGCGCATCATCGCGCTCTGCAACCAGAAGGGCGGCGTCGGCAAGACGACCACCTCGATCAACCTGGCCGCCGCGCTGGCCGAGTACGGACGCAAGGTGCTCGCCGTCGACTTCGACCCGCAGGGGGCCCTGTCGGCCGGTCTCGGCATCCAGACGCACGATGTGCCGACCGTCTACGACCTGCTGCTCGACACCAAGCGCGACGCGCACGACGCGATCGTCCACTCCGGCGTCGCGGGCCTCGACGTGATGCCCGCGAACATCGACCTGTCGGCGGCGGAGGTGCACCTCGTCAACGAGGTCGCCCGTGAGACGATCCTCGCCCGCGTCCTGCGTCAGGTGGCGGGGGAGTACGACGTCATCCTCATCGACTGCCAGCCCTCGCTGGGGCTGCTCACCGTGAACGCGCTCACCGCCGCGCACGGTGTCATCATCCCGCTCGAGTGCGAGTTCTTCGCTCTTCGCGGCGTCGCCCTGCTCATCGAGACGATCGACAAGGTGCGCGACCGCCTCAACCCGTCCATCACGATGGACGGTCTGCTGGCCACGATGTACGACCCGCGCACGCTGCACTCCCGTGAGGTGCTGCAGCGCGTCGTCGAGGCCTTCGGCGACGATGTGCTGGAGACCGTCATCGGCCGCACCGTGAAGTTCCCGGATGCGTCGGTCTCGGGTGTGCCCATCACCGAGTTCGCTCCGGAGCACGCCGCCGCCCAGGCATACCTGCGGCTGGCGCGGGAGCTGGTCGCCCGTGGCGCTGTCGCCTGACGAGAGCCTCGCACCTGACGACACGACGGGATTCCGGGTCTCGCTGTCGAACTTCGACGGACCGTTCGATCTCCTGCTGAATCTCATCTCGAAGCATGAGATGGACATCACGGAGGTGTCGCTGAGCGCGGTCACCAACGAGTTCATCGCCTACCTCCGCGAGCTCGACGACGACGAGGAGCTCGACCAGGCGTCGGAGTTCCTGGTGGTCGCGGCCACGCTGCTCGACATGAAGGTCGCCGGCCTCCTCCCGCAGGGCGAGCTGGTGGATGCCGAGGCGGTGGCGCTGCTCGAAGCCCGTGACCTGCTCTTCGCACGGCTGCTGCAGTACCGGGCGTTCAAGGAGGTCTCGGCGTGGTTCGCCCGCTGCCTCCAGCGCGAGGACCGGCGGCATGTGCGGGCGGTGCGCCTCGACGAGAAGCACCGTCGGAAGACCCCGGAGCTGGTCTGGTCGCTGAGCGTCGACGACTTCGCCGCGCTGGCCCTGCTGGCGTTCACGCCCAAGGAGATCCCGCATGTCGGGCTCGACCACCTGCACGCCCCGCTCGTCAGCATCCGCGAGCAGGCGGCGATCGTGGTGACCCTGTTGCGCGCCGCAGAGGCGGTGAGCTTCCGCGAGCTGGTCGCCGGAGTGAGCGAGCCGGGAATCGTCGTCGCTCGCTTCATCTCCGTGCTGGAGCTGTACCGCCACGCGGCGCTCTCGTTCGAGCAGCTGGAGCCGCTCGGCGAACTGACACTGCGCTGGGCGGCCGATTCGTGGTCGGACGAGACACTCGCGACCCTGGGAGCCGATTATGACCGATGATGTGACCGGACCCGTGACGGATCCCCCCGCGACCGAGTCTCCGCTGGCGGAGCGGATCGAGGCGATCCTGCTCATCATCGACGAGCCGATCGGGCTGATCGCGCTGGCTGCGGCCGTGGGATCGCCGGTGGCGGCGGTGCGTCAGACGATCGAGACGCTCGTCGACGACTACGACGGCAGAGGCGCAGGCCCGCGCCGCGGGTTCGAGCTGCGTGAGGTCGGGGGCGGCTGGCGTCTCTACGTGCGCGACGACCACGACGACCTCGTGGCCGAGTTCATCGGCGGCCAGGCGCCCGCACGCCTCTCGCAGGCGGCACTCGAGACGCTCGCGGTGATCGCCTACAAGCAGCCCGTGACGCGCAGCCAGGTCGCCTCCATCCGCGCGGTGAACGTGGACTCCGTGGTGCGCACGCTGCTCGCCCGCGGCCTCATCACCGAGATGTTCGCGGACTCCGAGACCGGCGCCATCAACTACGGCACCACGGATGCGCTCCTGCAGCATCTGGGCATCAACTCGCTCGACGAGCTGCCCCCCATTTCTCCTCTGCTCGACGACGGTGCAGACGGCTTCGACGAAGGGACCATCCGATGAGCGGCTTCGAGACACCCGAGGGCGTCCGCCTGCAGAAGGTCCTGGCTGCCGCCGGGGTCGCCTCGCGACGGGTCGTGGAGCAGTACATCGTCGAGGGCCGGATCAAGGTCAACGGCGAGACCGTGACCGAGCTCGGACGCCGGATCGACCCCGAGACCGATCTCGTCGACGTCGACGGCACCGCCGTGCAGCTCGACGTGTCGAAGCGCTACGTGATCCTGAACAAGCCCACGGGTGTGGTCAGCAGCATGCGCGATGAGAGCGGCCGCCCCGACCTGCGCCGATTCACCGACGACTACGAAGAGCGGCTCTACAACGTCGGGCGACTGGATGCCGAGACCAGCGGTCTGCTCGTGCTGACCAACGACGGGGAGCTCGCGCACGTTCTCGCGCACCCCTCGTTCGGGGTCACCAAGGTCTACATCGCGAAGGTCGACGGCGCGGTCACGGCTCAGACGATCTCGCGGCTCACCAAGGGCATCGACCTCGACGACGGGTTCATCGCGGCCGACAAGGCGCGCCTGCTCGACACCTCGCGCGGGTCGAGTCTCGTCGAACTGACGCTGCACTCCGGGCGCAATCGCATCGTGCGGCGCATGCTGGCCGCCGTCGGCCACCCGGTCACCGAACTCGTGCGTCGGCAGTTCGGTCCGCTGCACCTGGGAACGCTCCCGGTCGGGAAGAGCCGTGAACTGACTAAAATCGAACTGGGCGCGCTCTTGACTCTGTCGCGCCGTGATTCCGGTGTCGCCGCGGCGCCAGGCGAGCAGCAGGAGAACGAGTGACCGATACGACGAGTGTGCCCACGGGGGCTCGGAGTTCCGTCGCGCCGCGAACTGCGGCGAGGCTCTCCGGCACCGTGCGCGTCGTCGGCGCCGGCCTGCTCGGCTCGAGCATCGGCCATGCGCTCCGCGCGAAGGGCGTCGATGTCGTCCTCGCCGACACATCGCCCGCCCAGCTCCGCCTCGCCGTCGACTACGGTGCGGGCCGAACCGCCGCCGACGATGACGCTCCCGTGCTCGTCGTCGTCGCCGTCCCCCCGGACGTCACCGCCGACGTGATCGAAGCGGAGCTGACCCGCTTCCCGGACGCGGTGGTCACCGATGTGGCGAGCGTCAAGCTGGAACCGTTCCGCAGTCTGCAGGACCGAGGCGTCGACCTCACCCGGTACATCGGCTCGCACCCTCTCGCCGGACGAGAGCGCGGCGGCGCGATCTCGGCACGCGCCGACCTGTTCATCGGTCGTCCCTGGGTCGTCTGCCGCGACGCGGACACCCGGGCGACGGACCTCGCGCTCGTCGAGGCGCTCGCGCTGGATGTCGGCGCCATGCCTCTCGAGATGACTCCCGAGGAGCACGACCGTTCCGTCGCGCTGACCTCGCACGTGCCGCAGGTGGTCGCGAGTCTGCTCGCCGGGCGACTCGCCGTGGCCGACGAGGGCGCTCTGCGGCTCTCCGGTCAGGGCGTGCGCGACACCACACGCATCGCGGCATCCGCGCCCGAGCTGTGGGTGCAGATCCTCGGCGCGAACGCCGCGCCCGTCGTCGAGATCCTCGACGCGCTGGCAGCCGACCTCCGTGAGGTGTCGGAGGCGTTGCGTGCCCCCGAGGCGCCGGGCGCCCGGCGCGTGGTGGCCGAGACCATCCGGCAGGGCAACGACGGCGTCGAACGGCTGCCGGGCAAGCACGGCCAGAACCAGAGGTTCGAGTCCCTGGTCGTCATGATCGACGACACCGCGGGGCAGCTCGGCCGGCTGTTCGGGGAGCTCGGCGAGCTCGGCGTGAACGTCGAGGATCTCCGCCTCGAGCACTCGCCCGGTGCGCAGTTCGGTCTCGCCGAGATCAGCGTCGACCCCGCTGCGCTGCATGGGGCGATCACCGGACTCCAGGAACGCGGCTGGCGGATTGCAGGTACGACCAATGACTGACTTCATCGCGATCGACGGACCCGCAGGTTCCGGCAAGTCCAGCGTGTCCAAGGCCGTGGCCCGAACGCTCGGATTCGGCTACCTCGACACCGGATCCGCCTACCGCGCACTCGCCTGGCACGTCCTGGATCGGGGTGCGGACACGGCGGATGCCGGAGCCGTCCTCGCCGCGGTCGCCGAATTCCCGGTGCGTCTCGGACTCGATCCCGATGACCGTGCAGTGCATGTCGGCGACGTCGACGTCACCGACGCCATCCGCGAGCCGGCGGTCTCGGGCGCGGTGAGCGGTGTCGCCCGGGTGCCCGAGGTGCGAGAGCAGGTCAACCGTCTGTTCCGTTCCCTCGTCGCCGAGGCGCCGTATCCCGCGGTCGTCGTAGAGGGCCGTGACATCACCACGGTGGTCGCTCCGGACGCGCCCGTGCGGATCCTCCTGACGGCAGCCCCCGAGGTGCGCGCCGCGCGCCGTGCGGGCGAGCTCGCAGGGGAGAACGCCGAGGCCGTGGCCGCCGCACTGCACAAGCGAGACGCATCAGACAGCGCCGTCGTCGATTTCCTCAACGCCGCAGAGGGCGTGGAGGTCGTCGACTCGACGGAGCTCGATTTCCCACAGACCATCGACGCCGTTCTCTCGGTGATCGAACGAATCCGAGGAGTACACCATGGCTGACGACGAATACGACCCTTCGACAGGCTCAGGGACCGGTGTCGATCGGCTCGCCGAGAAGATGGAGTCGCTCGACGAGCAGCTCGCCGAGGCGCGCGCCGAGACGCTGCGCGCCGGCCTCGCCGACTACGACCTGGATGACGAGGATGCCGCGCTCCTCGCCGGCATCACGATGGGCGAGGACGGCATCCAGTTCTTCCCCGCCCTGCCCGTCGTCGCGATCGTCGGTCGACCGAACGTCGGCAAGTCCGCGCTGGTGAACCGCATCCTCGGACGCCGTGAGGCCGTCGTCGAGGACACCCCCGGCGTGACGCGCGACCGTGTCACGTACAAGGCGGAGTGGGCGGACCGCCGGTTCTCGCTCGTCGACACCGGCGGATGGGAGCCCGACGCCCGTGGCATCGACCGCTCCGTCGCCGCGCAGGCGGAGGTCGCGATCGACCTCGCCGACGTGGTGCTCTTCGTCGTCGACGCGATGGTCGGCGCCACGTCGACCGATGAGCACGTGGTCAAGCTGCTGCGCAAGAGCGGCAAGCCGGTGTTCCTCGTCGCGAACAAGATCGACGACGCCCGCCAGGAGCCCGAAGCCGCGGCTCTCTGGAACCTCGGACTCGGTGAGCCGCATCCGGTCTCGGCCATCCACGGCCGTGGCGTGGCGGACCTGCTCGATCAGCTGCTGAAGACCTTGCCCGACGTCTCGGCCGTCGCGAAGGCGGAGATCGGCGGACCGCGTCGTGTAGCGATCCTCGGTCGACCGAACGTCGGCAAGTCGTCGCTCCTGAACAAGGCGGCGGGCGAAGAGCGCGTGGTCGTCAACGACCTCGCCGGCACCACCCGCGACCCGGTCGACGAGGTCGTGGAGCTCGGTGGCAAGCTGTGGCGCCTGGTCGACACCGCCGGCATCCGTCGTCGCGTGCACATGGCGCAGGGCGCCGACTTCTACGCGTCGCTGCGTACCTCGGCGGCGCTCGAGAAGGCGGAAGTCGCCGTCGTGGTGCTCGACGTGTCGGAGACCATCAGCGAGCAGGACGTGCGGATCATCGACCTCGTGCTCGAGTCCGGTCGCTCGCTCGTTCTCGCGTTCAACAAGTGGGATCGTCTGAACGACGACGACCTCGAGAACGCCGACCGTCGGCGGTACCTCGAGCGTGAGATCGAGCAGGACCTCGCCCACGTGGCATGGGCCCCGCGCGTCAACATCTCCGCGAAGACGGGTCGTCACCTCGACAAGCTCGTGCCTGCGCTCGAGACCGCCCTCGAGAACTGGGATCGACGAATCCCGACCGGCAAGTTCAACGCCTTCTTGGCCGAGCTCGTCGCCGAGCACCCGCATCCGCTGCGTGGCGGCAAGCAGCCGCGCATCCTGTTCGGCACCCAGGCGTCGACGCGCCCGCCGACGTTCGTGCTGTTCACCACCGGCTTCCTCGACCCGGGATACCGCCGATTCATCCAGCGCCGCCTGCGCGAGCTGTACGAATTCGACGGCACGCCGATAGTGATCAACATGCGCGTCCGCGAGAAGCGCCAGCGCTGAGTCGGTCCGGACCCGATCGCCTCGACGCGACACTGTGCCCGCGCGGATCCGCGCGGGCACAGTCGTACGCGCGGCCAGTCCGGTGTCCGCGGTGTCGCGTCGTGCGGTGTTCCGACGTGTGTCCTGCGCACGTGCCGATGCCCGGATGCTGTGACAGGCTGAAGGGATGACTGTCGTACCCCCGGAGGCCGGTGAGCCTCGTCGTCCTGGAGGGCCCCGTGACCCCGGCGATGCCTGGGTGGTCGCGCCATCGGGGGAGAGATACTGGGGGCGGTTCGGGGCCGCAGGATTGCTCGCCTACGATCCCGCCCGAGGCATCCTGCTCCAGCACCGTGTCGCATGGAGCCACTTCGGCGGTACGTGGGGTCTCCCCGGGGGAGCCATGCACGAGGGCGAGAGCGCGATCGTGGGCGCCGTGCGAGAGGCGCAGGAGGAGGCGGGAGTGCCTGACGGTGCCGTGCGTCCTCGCTTCACCAGCGTTCTCGACCTCGACGTGTGGTCGTACACGACGGTGATCGCCGACGTCGTGCGGCCGTTCGACCCGGTGATCAGCGACCCCGAGAGCGTGGCGCTCGAATGGGTTCCCGTGAGCGACGTCGATTCGCTTCCGCTGCATCCCGGGTTCGCGGGAGCGTGGCCGACTCTGCGGACTCTTCTCGACGTGCGGCCCGCGCTGGTGGTGGATGCGGCCAATGTCGTCGGGGCGGTGCCGGACGGCTGGTGGAAGGACCGGGCGGGGGCGACAACTCGTCTCGCGTCGCGCCTCGACGGACTCGCCGTCCCGGCGGGAGAGCTGGGGATCGGGGGAACCGTCTGGTTCCCCGAGCTCGCTCTCGTCGTCGAAGGTCGCGCTCGGGGTGCGGAGGCCCCGACGCCCGACGACACCGCGGAGCTGCTGCCTGCCGCCGTCGTGTCCGTCGTCGAGGCCGCCGGTGCGGGCGATGACGCGATCGTGGCGGAGGTCGACCGTCGTGTCGGTGACGGCCAGCGCGTGATCGCGGTGACCAGCGACCGTGAGCTGCAGTCCCGAGTGCTCGCTGCGGGCGCAGCGGGCGTGCAGACCGCGGGGTGGCTGCTGCGTCTTCTCGACGGCACGCACTGAGGGACTCGAGCGCTCGTGCCGGCTGAGCTATCCGCCGAAGATGCTGTCGTCCCCGGACGCGCGAGCACGGAGCTTGTCGATGTCGCGGCGCTCCCGTTTCGTCGGACGCCCGGCGCCTCGGTCGCGTAGACCGAGCGCGGCCTGCGGCTCCCGCTCGGGGGTGCGGTCTTCGTACGCGAGGGCAGCAAGAGGCGCACCGACGCGCTTGACGAGCAGCTGGCGCACGAAGAGGATGCGATCGAAGCCCGCGATCCTGATCCGCAGCTCGTCACCGATCTTCAGGTGCTGCGCGGCCTTCACCTTCTCGCCGTTGACCCGTACATGCCCCGCGCGGCATGCGGTCGTCGCGGCGGAGCGGGTCTTGTAGACCCGAATCGCGCAGAGCCAGCTGTCCACGCGCGCGGCGTCGGCCATCAGCGTGCTCGCCTTCGCATCGGAACTCCCGCGGCGGCACGGGGGAGAACGGGATCGGCGGCGCTCAGGATTCCACCGTGACCTGAGTGATCTGGCCGTCGGCGCCGAGATGCACGGCGGGCCAGTAGCCTTCGGGGAAGTGCTCGCCGCAGGTGTCGATCAGGTGCAGCACGATCGTGCCGTCGGCCGACGCCTCGAGCGTCTCGAGAGCGAGATCGGATGCGGCATCGTCGAGCTCATGCTGCTCGGGTGTGCCGGTGCTGAACGCCACGACGACAGCATCCGAGGCCAGCCGTCGCAGCACCCCGAGCGCGGCGATCGTCTCATGCACGTGCGGGAGCAGTGCGCGCGCCTCGTCGACGGTCGTCCCCTCGATCATGAGATCGAGAGGCGCTCCGTCGACGACGGTGCCGCCCGCATACCAGTCATGTTCGAGGACGGTGCCGTCGGTCAGCTCGGTCGTCGCTCGCGTGAGCGTTCCGAGTTCCGCGTCATCGATGGTCGGATGCTCGTCGCTCATGTCTCCACGCTAGTCGTCGAGCGGGAACATCACACCGGTGAGATGGAGACGTGCCCGAGCGTACGCTCGGTTCGCGGAGCGCGACGGAGTGGGGCTAAGATAGGGGAGTTGCCTGCGCGAGAGTGCAGAACAACGGGCTGTGGCGCAGCTTGGTAGCGCACTTGACTGGGGGTCAAGGGGTCGCAGGTTCAAATCCTGTCAGCCCGACCAAAGATAGGCCCGGACACTCGCAAGAGTCTCCGGGCCTTCTGCATGTGCGAGGGTCCCGACCCCCTCCGCAGCCCCTCCGAAGTCGTGCGACCACAGTCAGTCCGCCGACCCGAGAGTCAGTGGCCCGGCCCCGTGTCAGGGATGCTGATCGCATCGAACAGCAGCCCGTCGATGACATGGTCGAGTCGGGCAGGACACGAGATGATGTGCGTCAGCAGATCCTCGAAATGCGAGAAGACGACGACCGCTTCTTCGAACTCGGGCTCCGCTCCATGGACGACTGCTCCATCGTCTCGCACGGCCAGATACTCGTATCCGTTGCGCACGGAGAGCAGCAGGGGGAGGTGGCGCGTCCAGAAACGGGAGACCGCGGCCGCCTCGTCATCCGTTGTCGCAGCCTGGAGGCTCAGCTGTTCGTACTCGTTCCACGCGAACGCACCGTCCGCGCCCGTCGAGTAATCGTCGCGGGACAAGAACCACACCGTCTCATCTACATTCGCGAGCAGTGAGAACGAGGACGCCCAGCGGATCACCGTGTCGGGTGCTGTGCGCAGCGGGAAGGGAGCACCGTCGCCCGTGGACGTAGGCGGCTCATACGTCCACCCGGCGTGTTGCAAGCATCCGGTGGCCGTTCGGAAGAGCTCCGTCATGGTCCCCAGGCTACCGAGCAGTCTCTCTGGGCACACGGTCACCAGGTCGCGCCCGTGTTGACCCATTCCAGTGTCGACAGCTTCGCCTCGATCGTCTCGAGGCCGATGGTCCCGCATCCGACCAGGGTGAGCCTGCGCAGTCGGGGAAGGTCGTTGATGGCGGCGATGCCGGTGATCTTCTTGCAGTACTGGATGTTCACGATCTCGAGTCGCGCGAGAGCGGCCAGCTCCGAGATGTCACCCAGAGAGGTGAGGTTCTTCAGGCGCAACGACTCCAACCCGGGGAGCACGCGGATCCCGGTGAGGCTCGTGAGCGTGCGTCCACCGATCAGCCCGAGGCGGCGAAGCCCGACGGGTTCGACGAGACGGAAGATCTGCTCGTCCGTGGGTACGTTCAACAGGTTCAGCTCTTCCAGCGGCAGCTCGAGTGCCTGCCGCACATTGTTCAGAGATCTCTGCGGGTAGAGGGAGAGCGTGCGGAGCCCGGGGAAGTGCTCGTTCTTGAAGCGGAAGGGTTCGCCGACGTAGAGGGTCTTCAGGTTCGGCACCACCACATTCGGCCACACCAGGGTCCGATCGCCGATCTGCACCGAGAGCTCTTCGAGACTCTCAGGGAGGTCGCCCTGCCGCAGTTCCGTGACGATGGTGGGGAGGACCCTCCCCGGGCCGATGCTCAGAGTCTTCAGATTCGGCATCGCGGTGATGATCTCGGGGAGACGATCGATGGGACCGTCGAGGGGAGACCACAGGTGCACATCGGTGACGCGTGACAGCTGGTCGGCGTCGTAGGGCTGGTCGTAGAACACGAGGTCTCTGTCCGGAAAGTCGAACTGGTCCTTGTGTGCACTGTGCAACACCATGGTCCGCGTGCTCATGAGCCCCCCTCCGTTCACCCGTGACGTCGCGGACTGTCGTCCACGCCACGCACCTCAGATTAGCGGCGCGTGCTGTCGTCGTTCCTGCCGCGCCTGCACACGCTTCCCCCGCGTCCCGGTCGTCGCGATGACCCGGGTGCCACGGTGACGTGGTGCCTAGGGCGGGGAGACTCCGATGAGACGATGGAGCCATGGAACAGTGGCCGGCCGACCTGGACGGTGTAGTGACGTTGCCCAGCGGTCGGCGCGTGCGAGGGCGCGCGCTGCGAGCCGGGGCCGTCAGCCACGACGAAGCGGCCGACTTCGGGGTGTACCTCACTGCACGCCCGCATGAGGAGTCCTGGGAGTCGCTGTGGGTCGCGTGGCCGGACTTCCGTCTGCCCAGAGCTCCATCGGACGCGATCTCCGCGCTTCGGGATGCCTACGATCGATCCTCCGCCGAGAGAGTGGAGATCGCGTGCGGGGGAGGTGTGGGGCGCACGGGAACGGCCCTCTGCATCCTTGCCCGTTTTGACGGCGTGCCGGCCGATGAGGCTGTGGCCTGGATTCGCACCGCCTACCGGCGCGGCGCGGTCGAAACTCCTCGGCAGCGCAAGTTCGTACGCGACGCCCGTCTGCCACTCTGACCTGCGCGATCCGATCCGTATCCGAGACTCAACGGAATCGGATCCCTGTTCGTGAGGGGATTGCCGAACCACCACCGATGGATCGGTGCTGGCGTGCTCATCACGGTGATCGGGGCAGTCTGCTGACGAACGGGCGCCCGAGGCACGTTCTCGGATGCGGCTCGGGTGCAGGGGGATGCCGCACTGGCGCTGTCCGACCTCGGTCTCTTCGCATCCGACGATCCCGCCGCCGCACGGACGGTCATCGACGGACTGCGAGGCTTCATCGAGAGTATGGAAACGGCCTCTCGTTCACCGCGTCAATAGAGCATGCCCATCGCGGCTCGCACCTCGTGGAGGGTGTCGGCGGCGATGCTCTGCGCCCGCTCGTTCCCTTCGCGGAGCACCGCTGCCGCGTCGCCGACGGTGAGCTCTGCTCGTCGCGCACGGTGCTCGGCCAGGAAATCGTTCACGGCGTCGATGGTGAGGGTCTTCAGCGCCCCGGCTCCGGCGTCTCCCACCTCGTCCGCGAGCTCGCCCGGGTCGCGGCCCAGGATGATCGCGGCGGTCGTGAGCAGGCCGGACACCTCAGGACGGTTCTCGGGGTCGTAGGTGATCGAGCGCTCGGAGTCGGTGCGCGCTCGCCGGATGACGGTGGCGGTCTCATCGGCCGTCATCCCCAGTGCGATCGCGTTGCCGTAGCTCTTGGACATCTTGCGGCCGTCGAGGCCCGGAAGCTCGGGTGCCTCGGTGATGAGCGCTGCCGGCTCCGGGAAGACCTCCCCGTAGCGCTCGTTGAAGCGGCGCGCGATCGTGCGAGTGACTTCGACGTGCGGCAGATTGTCCTTCCCTACGGGGACGAGAGTGCCCTTGCAGAAGAGGATGTCGGCGGCCTGGTGCACGGGGTAGGTGAGCAGCAGTCCGCTCAGCGCACGGCCGGATGCCGCCAGCTCCGCCTTCACCGTGGGGTTGCGGTGCAGCTCGGCCTCGGTGACGAGACTGAGGAAGGGGAGGAGAAGCTGGTTGAGGGCGGGAACGGCCGAGTGGGTGAAGATCGTCGACGACTGCGGATCGAGACCGGCGGCGAGATAGTCGAGCACGGCCTCGTAGACGTTCTCGCGGATGTTCCCCGCGACGTCTCTGTCGGTGATGACCTGGTAGTCGGCCAGGATCACGAAGGTCTCCACCCCGAGCGACTGCAATCGGACACGCTCCCGCACCGTGCCGAAGTAATGCCCGAGATGCAGCCGTCCCGTGGGGCGCTCTCCGGTCAGCACCCGGAACTGTTCGGGGTGCGCGGCGATCCGAGCGCGCAGCTCGGGCATGCGTTCGGCGGTGGCGTTGAATGAGTCCATGTCTGCTCCTGGATCGAGGAGCTGCACGGACGTGGGGTGCCGCGATGGTTCGCGGGCTGCCGTGCAGCCCGCGCGTGAATGCGTTATGGCTGCGGACGCAGCCACCACCACGAAGAAACGGTGAAACGCATGCGCTCACATTAGCGGAAGAGCCGCATCCTGCCCCTGATCGAGTACTGTCACCCTGTGACCGCGAGGAAGCTGGCCTATACGCCTGCCTTGGACGGCCTCCGCGCCGTGGGGGTCCTGTTCGTCATGGCCCTTCACGGCGCCAAGCCGTTCTTCGTTCCAGGCGCGTTCGGCGTGGACATCTTCTTCGTCCTGTCGGGCTTCCTGATCACCACGATCCTCTGGTACGAGCACGAGAAACTGGGCAGGCTCCGACTGCGGCGGTTCTACCTGCGCCGCTTCATCCGGCTGTACCCGGCGCTGCTCGCGACCCTTGCCGTCACGATGATCTTCGGGCTCACTCTCGACCCGGACCGGCGCGGGTTCCTCATCCACACGATCGGATCCGCGCTCTACCTCTCGCCGGTGACGGATGCCCGCTACGGGTCGCCGATGTTCCACGGCCATATGTGGAGCCTCGCCGCCGAGGAGTACTTCTACCTGGTGTGGCCGCTGCTGCTGATCCTGATGATGCGTCTTCGGCTGTCGTGGAAGACGATGGCGGCGTTCATGATCATCCTCGGACTGGGAATGAACGCCGTCCGGGTGTACGCGGCCTTCACGACGGGCGCAGGTCTGCCCCTGTATCGCATGGGCGGTATCGCCATCGGGTGCGGCGTCGCGATCATCATCGCGGAGACCGACTGGCGGGGGAACCCGATCCTCAACTCGCTCATCGGCGTCGCCGGCATCGCGGCCGCCTGGGCGATGAGCGGCCCTAAGATCCTCGAATCCTTCGCCCCGGTGTGCATCGCGGTCGGCACGACCGGCATCATCTATGCGGTGTGCAGCGGTCGGCGCTGGTGGCTGCAGCGGATGCTCGAGCTCAGACCGGTCGTCTACATCGGCAAGGTCTCGTACGAGCTGTACCTCTGGCACGTGCCCATCCTCATCGCGGCGGCGACGTACCTGCATGTCAACCGCGTCGACGTCTGGTGGTGGGTGTACCCGATCGTGTTCGTGGTCGCCGCGGCCACGCATCACGCCTTCGCCCCGCTGCAGAAGCGCCTCCGAACGTTGACGGATCGGATCGGCGCCGACAAGCGCGTACGCGCCGAGGAGCCGGTCTCCTAGCGGGAGCGGAACCCCGCCGAGCATCCGCCTCTTCGGCCCTGGATGTGCGCGGACGGAACTGTGAACGCGCCCAGTTTCGGGGCGTAACGTCCGTGTATGAACACACAACTGAAGATCGCGGGGCAAAGCTCCGAACTGCTGGGTCTGGGGTCCATTCTCATCGGGTCGCTTCCTGCGACGCTGATGACGGGAGACGCGCCGGACCGGTACACCGTGGAAGCGGTGTTCACGCGCAAGACGGATCGCGACGAGGTGGCCGCGATCCAGGGCAGCGCAACGCGTGCCTACCTGTCGGCCCACGGGTACTCGACTGTCGAGTTGCGCGTCGCCGATCGTCGTCTGGAGATCGCGAACACGAATCTTGAAGAGCTCCGAGATGGGCTCGCCGCCAGGATCGCGGAACGACTGGCCGAGATCTCCGTCGGGATCACTGCGGCTCGCGAGGTCGCCGCTCACCTCTTCCAGGACGCCTCGCAGCGGGAACAGGTACGCGCCGCAGCGGTGGCCGCCCTGGCCGGATCCGTGTCGTTCGCACGACGCGCCGCTGCGGATGTCTCGGACGACGACGCGCGGATAGAGGACTGGTTCGAGGAGGGTGGCTCTCTGCGCCCGTAGACGTCTCAGACGGATCGAAGGCGGGGTGATGCTTTCGGGGGATCGAGCGTAGGGTGCGGATCAGAGCGCGAATACACAGGCCCTGGGGTGGCTCACCGGTATCGCTCTACGCGGGGGCTCTTGCCTCGCGGTTCATCCGTACCCGCTCGGCGAGAGCCCTTCAGTCGTTCGACCAGTACCAGGTGCGTCCGCCGTCAGTGCGGGACCCCAGCCCGCGGCGGGCGCACCGTTGAACCGAACGCCGACGGGTCCCGGCAGTTCTTGCTACGCGGCGCAGAGGTCTCACAGGTGTCGCCCTCGACAGAGGCATCCGGCGTAGGGCCACTTTCGACATCAATGAGGGTACGCCTACGCGCCGTCATCCACCATGGGATATGCACCCGGGCACATCGGACGTACCATCGCCGACGAGAGCGCGCACTGGCCACGGTCTGGGGGCCGCGTCGGGGCCGCTCCGGTCGGGGGACTCTTCCTCAACACGGTCACAGATGATCCGGTGAGAGAGAGTCCCTCCGCTGTTCCCTTCGCGGTTGAACCCTCATTCAGAGGTTTAGGCTTCTCGAAGATGTGCAGTCCGGTGCGCCCGTGACGAGCGAATCCCGCCCTGAGCTCACCCGCGGCTTCGCACAACGTTCAGTGGTGAATCGCCCTGGTCGCTGGGTTCCGCTCTGACAGGAGGAAGGAAGACCGCCCGAGGGGTAAACGTTATCTGTGAAAACCCTGGGAGAGAGGTTGTCGTTTCCTGAATATTGATATGTTTGGCGGCGTTGTCCGTCTATCGACCCAGGGGATTCGAAAATAGTGAAAAATACGAAACGTCGGTGGCTCACAGGCGCCGTGGCGACCATCGGAGCAAGTGCTCTGGCTCTCGGAGGGGCTGTCATTCCGGCTGCGGCCGATGACGTGCAGGATGGACCGGTTGAACTCCAGTCCTCCGCATCCAAGTACGACGTCGCGGCCGCCCAGTCGGGCACTTCCGCCGCGGAGATCAAGAACCAGGAGGAAGCCGGTCTCATCAGCGTGACCGACAAGGGCTTCTTCTACTTCAACGACCAGGCCCACGAGTCGCAGAGCCTTCGCACGCTCGCGCTCCCCGCGGCTCCTGAAGGCGCTGCGATCCCCGGCACTCCCGCCGCCGGATCTCGCCCCGGGGCACCCGTGACGGTCTACCTCGACTTCGACGGCGAGACCCTCGAGGGCAAGCACTGGAACACCGATTCCGGTATTGCTTCCCTGGCTTTCGCTCCCGCCGCTGCCGTCACCGACCGCGCTGCCGTCTGGGCCGCTGTGGCCGAGGACTACGCACCGTTCAACGTGAACGTCACGACGACGCGTCCGAGCGACGAGGCTCTCTACAAGACGTCGCAGGACGACAACGTGTACGGCTCGCACGTCATCATCACCGACTCGTACGACGAGGTCCTCCCCGCTGCCGCAGGCAACGGTGGAATCGCCTGGCTCGGCGGCACGGGATCCGAGTACCTCAGTGGCGCGCTCGTGTTCACCGAGGGAACCGGTGGCTCCCCGAAGGCGATCGCTGAGATCGCCGCGCACGAGTCCGGTCACAACTTCGGTCTCGAGCACGACGGCATCAGCGGTGCCGGCGGCGGCGAGTACTACGCCCCCGAGGACGGCGTGTGGGGAACGATCATGGGCGCTGCCTACTACGTTCCCGTCTCGCAGTGGTCGGCCGGCGCCTACGCCGGAGCCACGAACGACCAGGACGACCTCGCCACGATCGCCGATCGCTCGGCAGGCGGCCCGCTCTTCGTCAACGCGACGCTCCCGGACGGAACCCCGTACACCGGAAGCAGCGTGTGCCTGCCTGCCGGCAGCACGGCCAACCCGAGCAACCCGCAGCCCGGCGACGTCATCTTCGCCGTCGGCGTCAACGGAGACTGCAACCCGGCCGGAGACCAGCTCACGCTGAACTTCACGTGGACTGACCGTGCGGACTACGCAGCGGACACCGTCGGCAACGACCGTGCGAACGCGCAGGCACTCGACAACGCGGCGGGCACCTTCGGGGCCGCAGCCGTCATCGAGAGCAACTCCGACCTCGACGTCTTCGCCGTCACGACCGCCGGTGGCGAGCTCACCGCGAACGTCCAGGTCGCGAACATCTCGCCGAACCTCGACGCGAAGCTGAGCGTCGTCGACGCCTCGGGCGCTGTCCTTGCGGAGAGCAACCCCGAGTCCACGCGCACCTCGGACACCGTCGCGGCCGGCCTCAACGCCTCCGTCACGCTGCCGAACCTCCAGGCCGGGGTCTACTACCTCGCCGTCGAGGGCGTCGGAGCGGGCGACCCCGCAACGGCGACCGCGCTGAACGCCAACGGATACGACGCATACGGCAGCCTCGGCAACTACACCCTCTCGGGTGCAGCTGAGCCGTTCGCCTCTGCTCCGCTCGTGATCCTGACCCCGGAGGACGGCTCCGCTGTCACCGGTGGCGAGGAGATCGACGTCACCGGAACCGCGACCCCCGGCGCGACCGTCACTCTCTCGGTGGGCGGCGCTGTCGTCGACACCGTGACCGCCGACGGCGCGGGCGCATGGTCCGGCAACGTGACCGTGAACCAGTACGACGCAACGGAGATCGTGGCCGCACAGACCGTCGGCACCATCGCGATCCCCGGCACCACCTCGGTGACCGTCGTCGCTCCGGCCGCACCGATCGCGGCTCCCGCGATCACGTCGCCGACCAACGGCGCGACCACCGACGACTCCACCCCGACCATCTCGGGTACGGGTGTCGCTGGTGCGACCGTGACCGTGACGGTGCGCAACGCGGCCGGTGGCGAGCTCGTCGGTCAGGCGACCGTCGCAGCAGACGGCACCTGGTCGCTGACCCTCACCACGGCTCTCGTCAACGGCGAGTACGTCGTCTCCGCGGTGCAGACGCTCGCGGGTGAGACCTCGGTGAGCAGCGCAGCGGTGACCTTCACGGTCGCTGCGGCTCCGCCCACCGGCAACAACAACGACGGTGACAACACGGACGGCAACCTCGCCACGACCGGTAGCGACTTCGACGCCGCTCCGTTCGTCGGGGGAGCAGCCCTGCTGCTGCTGATCGGCGCCGGCGTGCTGGTGTACGCCCGTCGTCGGAGCTCCTCCGTCGAGGCATGATCGGTGTCAGGTCACGATCGCGGCTGACGCTCCGGTCGTGACCTGACCACCACGGGGTGAGGATCGAGTATCGATCCTCACCCCGTTTCGTCTTTCTCGCTGTCAATACGGTGAGACCGTTTCCCTTCTGAGCGGAACAGTGGTTCGCTGGAGGGGATGGAGGAGGGTACCCATGTCCGAGACAGCAGAACAGTCCAGCCGACGCCCTGTGCTCGCCGTCGCCGTGGTGGCGGTGGTGCTCGTGGTGATCGCCGTGATCGTCGGAATGCTCATGACGAATCCGGGCCCCGGCGGCACGGCCGTGCCATCCTCCGAGCTGACGGAGACGCCCGCATCCACGACCGGCCCCACCGGGTCCGGCACCTCTGACGACGAAGGCGGAGAAATGACACCTGGACCGGCATTCGGAACATTCCTCCCCGAGTCGATGGGCGGCGAAGCGGCGATCGACGAGCTCGGCGACCGGATCTCCGTCGTCGCCCAGCGGAACAACAAGACGGTCGAAGAGCTGAGCGAGCTCCTTCTGCGTGACCGGAGCGCCCAGATCTCTCCTGAAGGCTTCATCGTCTACAAGGACAGCTTCGACAACGCAGGCTGATCCGTCGTCAGGCATGTCATGATCGGCCTGAGTGACGTAATCTGGGCGACATGGGAAGACTCGAGTACAACAGTTCGCGGCCCCCGATCGAAGTGGAAGACGAGACTCTCGCTCACCTCAAGGTCGTGATCGCGACGAAGCTTCGTCGCCAGGAGAGCTTCATGATGACGTGGCCGGCGGGCGCAGCCGGTGCCGATCATCACAGCCGGCTCACCGTCTGGATGCACCCGAGCATCCCGCTCATCATCGAGATCGATACCGAGAAGTCGCCCTCGCTCGATCCGCACCGCATCGAGCGCATGATGGGCAACCTGAACAGTCGCGGAGAGCTGATCCTCGACGACCTCTGAGTGGCGCGTGGGGCGACGGACGCGTCCACTACGCACGCGCGTCGCGGCCTGTCAACCCGGCCGAGACTTCTCCCGGGCGGTGAGAGGCTGAGTGCATGAAACTCGTCTCCTACGCCGGACAGCAGCTCGTGACGACCGACGATGTCGCCGACGCGTTGGTGGAGCTCGCCGCGGCGATCGCCAGCGACGGTGATTCTCAAGCTCTGCACATCCCGATCGTCATGGACGGGGAGAAGGACTGCGCAGACCTGATCGTCGGCGTCGGGAACGACCTGCTGGTCGGCCCGCAGTCCTCGAAGGGCGATGACCCCGACTTCTCCGTGGAGGCGGAACAGCTGCGGCAGCACCGGCTCTATCCCCGTCGTGGGAGCGATGACGAGGCGGATGACGTCGACACGGATTCCGCCTTCTTCGATTACGGTCTCGACCACGACTTCTGAGTCGACGCCGCGACGCGAAGGGTCCCGCGTCATGCCTCCTGCGTCAACCCCCTCCGGCGAAGGGTCGTCGGCGCGTAGCGTCGGCCGTCAGACGAAGGAGATGTGATGAGCGATCTGCAGAACACCCACGGTACGGCCGGCGCTGGCGAGGAGGCGGACACTGCCTCCGGCGGTGCGCCCGACGAGTCGACATCCACGAGCACCGACGAGATCATCGAGGACGAGACCACCGACGAGGACGGCAAGCCTCTGGAGAACCCGTCCGGCGGGTGAGCGTCATCCGGGAATGCCGCAAGGCCCTCATCTGCCCCGTGCGGATGGAGGCTTTCGCGTGAGACCTCAGAACGTCTGCGCGCTGCGGTCGTCGTGCGCGGCGATCCCTGGTTGCCCTCCCGAGTGCCCAAACCCCACTTTGGATCGCTCGAGAGGGCTCACCGTCCTTCCCGGACGGTAGGGGAGGCGGCGAAGAACTTCGCTGCTCTCTCGACTGATATCCCCAGATGTTCAGCCGGTAGCCCCCGCTACTCCTTGCAGAATATCGCGAAAATGTCTTGTCCGCCATTTGGGGGACAAAGAAATCTACGAATGTTTCTTCCCGGTTTGAGGCTTGCCCTGAGAGGGTCGACTCATAGAGTGGGGGGCATGGACAGAAAGCTCGTCGTGAACGCGCATATCGCCATCGCTCGGGGCCATCGCATCGAGGTGACGGAGCGCATCGACGAGCTGACGGGGGAGTCCGGAATCCTCTCGGTCCTCGATCTCGACAGTGGAATCCGGTACCGCAGCGTCGAAGAGCCGGACAGCGAGATCGTCCACTGGACGGGTCACGTCGTGGACTGCACGGTCGTCATCGGCGGACGGGGTTCGCACACGTCGCTCACCGTCGCGGCGGACTCCGAACGGGGCGGGTCGACGGGTGCGCGGGTGGCACTTCACGCCGCGGATGCCGCCGTCGATGCGGCGAAGGCCGAAGCGGACCGGTGGGGTGGCGGCGATCGGCTGCCCGAACCCGAGCCCGACCGTTTCTGGTGACGCTCACCGGAAGTCCCTCGAGCGGTGCGTGACACCGGTGCGGAGGTCTTCGAAGGCATCGGCCAGCACGTTCACGACGCCCTCTGCTGAGCGCTCGAGGATTCCACGGATGATGAGAGCCGGGGAGTCCCGCGCCACCCGCTGATAGCGACCCCACACTCCGGTGGAGCAGATCACGTTCACCAGCCCGCTCTCGTCTTCGAGGTTGAGGAAGGTCACCCCCGCCGCCGTCGCGGGGCGTTGCCGATGGGTCACGAGGCCGGCGACCTCGATGCGCCGTCCGGTCTCGTGGTTCTGGAGGTCGGTCGAGGTGAGCACGCCACGATCCCGGAGAAGACCGCGGAAATGGGCCATCGGATGATCGTCGGTGGACACGCCGGTAGCCCACAGATCAGCGGACAGGCGCTCATAGCTGGACTGATCCGCGAACAGCGGAGGCTGCACGGCGACCGTCGTGCCGGGGAGGAAGCGTGAACGGTCTTCGGCTGCGGCTCCGGACAGCCAGATCGCCTCCCGGCGCTGGAGCCCGAGGCATTCGAACGCTCCGGCGGTCGCCAGCGCCTCCAACTGTGCGGCGGTCGCGTCTGTCCTTCGGACCAGGTCGTTCAGATCGCGGAAGAGGCCGCCCGCCTCGCGGGCGGCGACGATGCGCTCGGCCAGTGCCGCGCCGATGCCCCGGACCCCGCCCAGTCCCATGCGTACGGCGTACCCTCCGTCGCGGCGGTGCGCCTCGGACTCATCGGGCGCGGTGCGGTCGAAGCGCGGCACCCGAGGCTGCAGGGGATCGCTGCAGGCGTGCAGCCCCGTCGGTCTCCGCAGGGGAGCGCCCTCGAGGGGTTCGAGGGTCTCTGTCGCAGCGGAGGCGTGCAGGTCTGGGCGCCGGACCTCCACCCCATGGCGACGAGCGTCTGCGGTGAGCGTCGACGCCGAATAGAAGCCCATCGGCTGCGACCGCAGCAGACCGGCGAGGAAGGCCGCCGGGTAGTGCAGCTTGAGCCATGAGCTCGCATAGACGAGAAGAGCGAAGGACAGCGAGTGGGATTCGGCGAAACCGAAGTTGGAGAAGGCCTGGATCTGCGCGTAGATGCGATCGGACTGATCAGCGGACAGCCCTCGTCTCGACATCCCGGCGTAGAGCTTGTCTCGGACCTTCTCGATCTTCTCGAGTCCGCGCTTGGAGCCCATCGCCCGTCGCAGCAGGTCGGCTTCGTCTGCGGTGCAGTCGCCGATGGCGGTCGCCATCTGGATCAGCTGCTCCTGGAAGATGGGGATGCCCAGGGTTCTCTCGAGGATCGGCGTGAGGTCGACATGCGGATACGGGATGTCGAGCACCACAGGCTCCTCGCCCCTGGCGGCCCTGGCGAGGTTCTCCTCGTCGAGGGCGTCCTTCGCCATCTTGCGGCGGACGAACGGATGCACGGCGCCGCCCTGGATGGGGCCGGGGCGGATGAGCGCGATCTGGATCGCGAGGTCGTAGAAGGCTCGGGGCTGCAGCCGGGGGAGGAGGCCGATCTGCGCGCGCGATTCGACCTGGAAGACGCCGATCGAGTCGGCGCGGCAGAGCATGTCGTAGACCGCGGTTTCTTCTTTGGGGAGGGTCTCGAGGGTCCATCGTTCGCCGGTGGCGTCGTCGATGAGGTCGAAGCAGTGCTGGAGTGCGGCCAGCATGCCCAGACCCAGCAGGTCGAACTTCACCAGGCCCATCCAGGCGGCGTCGTCCTTGTCCCACTGGATGACGGTGCGATTCTCCATCCGTGCATGTTCGACGGGCACCACCTCGCCGACCGGACGTGCCGTGAGCACCATGCCACCGGAGTGGATGCCGAGGTGACGCGGAGCCTTCAACAGCTCGCTCGCATAGTCGAGGACGTTCGGCGGGATGTCGTGCTCGTCGGCCACCTCGAGGCCGGTGCTCCAGCCGTCGACCTGCCGCGACCAGGCGTCCTGCTGTCCGGGGGAGTAGCCCAGCGCCCTCGCCATGTCGCGCACGGCGTTCTTCGGACGATACTGGATGACGTTCGCGACCTGAGCCGCACGCTCCCTGCCGTACTCGCGATACACCCACTGGATGATCTCCTCGCGACGGTCGGAGTCGAAGTCGACATCGATGTCCGGCTCCTCGGAGCGCGTGGTCGCGAGGAAGCGCTCGAAGGGAAGCCCGTAGAGGATCGGGTCGACGGCCGTGATCCCCAGGAGATAGCAGACGGCGCTCGCTGCGGCCGAGCCTCGCCCCTGACAGAGGATGCCCCGTCGCTTCGCCTCCGTCACGATGCCGTGCACGATGAGGAAGTACCCGGGGAAGTCCTTCTCTTCGATGACGTCGAGCTCGCGCCCGATCCGGCGGCGCCCGTCGGCATCGAGGTGCGGATACTTCGTCGGTACGGCCTCCCACACCAGGTGTCGCAGCCAGCTCATCGGAGTGTGACCATCGGGCACTTCCTGCCTCGGAAGGGCCGGACGGGCGCGTCGGAGGGAGAACGCGGATGCAGCGGCGAGCTCCAGTCCGTAGGAGATCGCACCGGGATGACGACGGAAGCGCGCCGCCATCTCGGCACCGCTGCGCAGGTGCGCGCCGCCATGAGCGGGGAGCCATCCGTCGAGCTCGTCCATGCTGCGTACGGCGCGGACCGCGGCGACCGCCTCGGCGAGGGACGCGCGCTCGGGTGTGGCGTAGTGCACGTTGTTCGTCGCCACCACAGGGAGCCGCATCTGCCGGGCGAGGTCGGCGAGGGCGTCGTTGCGCCGGGAGTCCTGGGGGTCGCCATGGTCGAAGAGCTCGACGACGACGTGATCCTGACCGAAAAGGTCGACCAGTCGGCGCAGCGGGGTCTGCGCGTCTCCGGCCTCCAGGCCACGACGGACACCTCCCTTGCGGCATCCCGTGAGGATCGTCCAGTGGCCGCCCGACATCGATGCCAGCTCATCGAGGTCGTAGACCGGGCGTCCTTTCTCGCCGCCGCGAAGATGAGCCGCCGTCATCGCACCGGACAGCCGGTGGTACCCCTCGAGCCCGTCGGCGAGTACGAGCAGATGGTCGCCGATGGGGTCGGGGGAACCGCGCTGCGGAGCATCGAGGCCCAGGGAGAGCTCGGCGCCGAACACCGTCTGCACCTGCACGTCCATCAGCTCGGCGACCTCCGCGAAACGGGCGGCTCCGTAGAACCCGTCATGATCGGTGAGGGCCAGCGCGGTGAGACCCAGGCGCTCGGCTTCGGCCAGCAGATCCTCGGGCGAGGACGCCCCGTCGAGGAAGGAGTACGAGGAGTGCGCGTGCAGCTCCGCGTACGGGACCGATTGCTCGGGCCTGCTCACGGTCGTGGGAGCGGTGCGCGTGCGTCGGGTGCTGATGGGACCGGCATCCGGTCGTCTGCCCGGCGGCGTCCCTCCCGTCGGGTAGGGGGACTCCTCGCCGCTCAGCGTGCGTTCCAGCTCTTTCCACGTCTGCGGCGGATTGTGCCAGCCCATCAGCGGTACCGCCCCTCGGCCCACCAGCGATCGCCGGTGCAGAAGACGAGCCATGCCCGATCGTGACCGTCGACGATCTGCAGGCGATGCCCCCGCTTGCCGCCGGTCGCCTCCCATCGACGCTCGTGGATGGGCCATGGCCCCGCCCACGCCTGCACCTCGTCGCCGTCGATGTGCGACGGCGCGGCGGAGAGGGTCCCCCGATCATCGACGAGGAGTGTGCCTCCGTCCGGCGCGAGCACACCGATCGGGCGGGGCGGTCGGAAGACCTCGGCGGGGAGGGGATCGGGAAGGCTTCCCGGCCAGGGGCGGGCAGGGTCGCGAGGTGCGGTCGATCGCTCTCCCCACGGTGTGAGAACCTGCCTGTCGGCGAGCCAGCGCCCACCGGAGAGGGCAGCGGTGACGACGCCCTCATGACCGAGCATCGTCTGCACGCGGGAAATGGCATGGTGCAGGCGCTCGTCTGTCCCGGAACCGAAGAGGCCGGGCTGGTGATGCGCGGCATCGTCGACGGCCACCGGAACGATACGCACCAGAACGATGCCGCCGAAGGCCCGAGCCTCATCGATCGGTGCTTTGGCGGATTCCGCTCCCAGGGCCTCGAGCTGCCAGCGCACCCGGTCGACCAGGTCTGCGGCGTCGAAGCAGGTGGGGTGCAGCCAGGGTCGGGAGAACACCGCACCGTTGTCGTCGACCAGATCGATGCGCACCTCGGTGCACACCACGGAGGCGTCGGCGAGGGCGAGCATGACCGCATCGACGCTCTGTCGCACGGCGAAGGCGACCTGATCCGCTCCGGCGAGGGCGGGTTCGAACTCCACGGAGCGAACGAGCTCCGGGTCCGGCGGTCTCGGCACCACGGGGCGGGAATCGGCTCCGGCGGCGAGAGCGTGCAGACGAGCACCGCGCTCGCCGAAGCGATCGCGCACCTCGATCTCGTCGAGTCCGGCGAAGTCGCCGAGCGTGCGCACCCCCAGCCGGATGAGCAGGCCGGTGATCTGCTCGTCTTTGAGCACCCGCACCGGGAGCGGAGCGAGGAACTCCTTCGCGAGACCCGGCGGTACGACGGTGCGAGGAGTGGGCCCTCGTGCCGCCAACTCGGCGGTGAAGGGGCCGTCGGCGATCCCCACGCGCACTTCGGGGAAGCCGGCCTCGGCGAGGATACCGATCAGGGTGTCCGCGGCCTCCGCCTCGCCGCCGTGATAGCGGGAGATGCCGCGTGCCCGCACCGCGGCGAGGCCCGGACGAAGCAGGGCGACGCCCGGGGCGTGCTTCTCGATGAGCTGCAGGACCGGGAGGAAGGCTCTTTCATCGCGAGCGACATCGTGCGGAAGCACACGCAACGAGGAGATGTGCCCCTGCGCCACGCGACGACGCTGGCCTGCGCGCACGCCGTGCTCCCGCGCCGATGCGGTGCAGGCGATGACCGTGTTCGCATGCACCAGGGCCGTGGGCGGATGCGGTGGCGGCCCACCCAGAGCGGCACGGAGGGGCCAGTCGGGGAACCACAGCACCATGGTGCGGAGAGGGGCCGTCATCCTGCCACCGCCAGGGGCGGGTACTCGTGCGGCTCGGTGCGGTCGCCGCGCAGCCCTGCACGCGCGGTCATCTCGGCGATGGGCGAGGCGGTCTTCTCGATCGGCAGCTCTTCGACCGCGCCATGGGTGCCGGGCAGTCGCACCCTCACACTCGTGGGCTGAGGGGTGTGCCTCGTCTGCGCCGTGACGGTCGCGGTCGACCCCTCGATCAGCCCCCAGCCCTCGCCGATGCCGAGCCACTGCTGGTCATGGAGTCGGATGGTGCCCTCGCTCTGCGGCCAGACTCCGGATTCGGCGGATTCGGCGACGAGGAGCGTACTGCCTCGGTCTCTGAGGCGAGCGCTCAATCGCGACACGTCGGCGTCTCGCGCCCGGCCTCGCGGTTGCACGGCGATGAGGGGCACGACCTCGGCGAGTGCGGAGGTCACGGCGAGCCAGCGGTCGCCCGGATCGGGCACGAGGATCAGTCGGGGCAGTTCGATGCCGAAGGCCGCAGCGGCCTCGACCCCCAGCGTCGGCATGCCGACCACCGCGCACCAATGTCCCTTCCGCGACGAGGCCGCGAGCAGCGAGAGGACCAGGCTGGGCGAGGGGGAGACGGTGTAGGCCGTCCCGGTCTGCAGGCCTTCGTCGGGGAGAAGGGTGGAGAACACCGGCTCGAGAGGGAGCAGGGGATGCTCGCTGCGTCGGCGCTGCATCCGGCTGATCTCGCGGCGCAGCCGAAGAACCTCTCCGGCGCGAGAGTCGCCGCCCGGAGAGAGCGCGGTCACCGCATCGAGCCCGATCCCCATGGTTCCATCCTCGAAGATATGTACTAATAAATCAACTGGAGTAGTCGACGATAGTTCGAACCTCCGACATCGGCGCGAGACGTTATCCACACCCCGCGCTCGCC
Source organism: Microbacterium sp. NPDC097977 (assembly GCF_040302605.1). Classification (NCBI taxonomy): domain Bacteria; kingdom Bacillati; phylum Actinomycetota; class Actinomycetes; order Micrococcales; family Microbacteriaceae; genus Microbacterium; species Microbacterium sp. NPDC097977. Next base: position 63,814 of record NZ_JBEOUR010000006.1, on the reverse strand, counting down.
GCACCTCGTGGTCTCCTAGCCTTCCGGGCATGGATCTCCGCACCGCCGTCGTCGTGATCGTTCATGTCGCCCTCTTCGCGGTGGGCTGCAGACTGGTCGCCATCGACATCCGCAGCCATCGGCTGCCCGACCGGATCGTGCTCCCCACCCTGGCCGTCCTCGTCGTCCTCGTGGCGGTCGACGCCGCCGTCGCGGGGGAGAGCGGGACGACGGTCAGATCCCTGCTGGGGATGCTGATCCTCGGCGGCTTCTACGCGGTGCTCCGTGCACTCAGCCGACAGGGGATCGGCGGGGGAGACGTCAAGCTCGCGGCCGTCATCGGGCTGACTCTCGCATGGCACGGCTGGCAGGCGCTCGCCGTGGGCGCGGCATCCGCCTTCGTGATCGGTGCGTTGTATGCGATAGGGCTGATGGTGCTGCGTCGGGCCGACGGAGCCACGCGGATCGCCTTCGGGCCGTGGATGATCCTCGGCGCGCTTCTCGGCATCATCGCGCGGTGAGCTCCGATCCGCGGCTGCGGGGATAGCATGAGGACATGGCACTCGCACGACTTCACGGCGGCCCGCTCGACGGGCAGATCATTCCTCTCGGCGACGCGGACGACAAGCTGATCGTCCCCTACAGCGAGACCCAGGTGGTGTACAACCGTCGCGGCGACGCGCAGAACACCGGCGACACCGACGGCCCCACCGAGGTGGACTACTGGTTCGACGAATCCCTCGAGGAACTCACCCCCTCGGATGACTGAACCGGGCGCTCCGCAGTCGGGCGACGTCCCGTCACGGGTCGTCGAGGTCGAGCGCAAGTACGACGTCGACGCCCGCACGCCGTTACCGCAGTGGAGCGACCTGCCCGGGGTCACCGCGGTGTCCGAGGGAGAGGTGCGCGAGCTCGACGCGCGCTACCTCGACACCGATGACGCCGCACTGTCCCGCGCGGGAGTCGCTCTGCGCCGGCGAACCGGAGGCCCCGATGCCGGATGGCACATCAAGGGCCCCCGCGAGGGAGATGGCAGAGTCGAGATCGGCTGGCCGCTGGGCGACGACGACCGCGTCCCCGATGCGGTGACCTCGACCCTGTCGCAGTGGACCACGGAGCCGCTGTCACCGCTCGCCCGGATCGAGAACACCCGCACCGCGTACCTGCTCACCGGAGACGCCGGGGTGATCGCCGAGTTCGTCGACGACCGGGTCCGCGCGACGGACCTCCGACAGGACGTCCGTCGCGAATGGCGCGAGTGGGAGTTCGAACTGGGGCCCGCCGCTCCCGCCGATGAGGCAGGACGTGACGCGCTGTTCGCCGCTGTCGAGTCGGCGGTCGCGGCCGCAGGCGGGCGCGAGGCGGCATCGGGGTCGAAGCTCGCCCGTGCTCTGGGTTTCTGACACGCGCCGCAAGCCCCTTCTCGGCCCGGACGGAATCGTGCTTGAGTGAGCGATATGAGCCGTTCCGCCGTACTCCGCTCGCTGCACACGATCGTTCCCGACACCGTCATCGAGCAGGACGCCGTCCGTGACATCTTCGCCGCCCAGCCGGATGTGGGGCGCCTCGCGACCCGCATCATCGGAGCCTCGTTCAACGGGTCGGGCATCGACACCCGGCATACGGTTATCAAGGAACTCTCACCTGCCGCGGCGACGACCGATCCGCCGACCTTCCTCGATCCGGACACGGGCCTCCTGCTGTCGCCGGGGACGAAAGCACGCAATGACGTCTATGTCGCGGAGGCCTCGCGTCTGTTCGTCGAGGTCGCCCGACAGGCGCTGGACGCCGATCCCGACGTGGTGGCCGCGGACATCACGCACGTGATCACCGCATCCTGCACGGGATTCCACGCTCCCGGCCCCGAGTACGAGATCGTCCGGGGGCTCGGTCTCTCCGACAGCGTCCAGCGCTACCACCTGGGATTCATGGGCTGCTACGCCTCCATGCCGGCACTGCGAGCGGCGAGTCAGTTCTGCGCCGCGGATCCCGAGGCGGTCGTGCTGGTCGTCAGCGTCGAGCTCTGCACGGTGCATCTGCGATCCTCGGAGGATCCCGATCTGATCGTCGCCAACTCGCTCTTCGCCGACGGTGCGGCTGCCGGGATCGTCACCGCGAGAGACCTCGCGACCCCCGTCCCCGCCGTGCGTCTCGACGGCTTCCACACGGCGATCGCCCCCGAGGGGGAGCGGGACATGGCGTGGACGATCGGCGATCACGGCTTCGAGATGATCCTGTCCACGAGGGTGCCGCAGATCATCGGCGAGACGATCATCGGTGCGATCGGTCCGCTCTACGCGCACGAGGACGAGCTCGCTGCGGCCTTCGCTCAGGGGCGCGTGGGGGAGAGGGTGGAGCACTGGGCGATCCATCCCGGTGGCCGCAGCATCCTCGACCGGGTGCAGGAGCGACTCGGACTCAGCGACGTCCAGATGCACCCCGCGCGCGAGACGCTACGCGAGTACGGGAACATGTCGAGCGCGACGATCCTCTTCGTCATCCGGCGCATCCTCGACGAGGGTGCGGTGGACGGGTCCCGCATCGCGGCTATGGCCTTCGGCCCCGGCCTGACGGCCGAGAGCGCTCTGATGACCGTGACATCCGGCGTCGCGTGAGACACGACCTGTCGATCCGCGCCTCCGGCGCGCGCGAGCTCATGGACGACCCCGATGCGGACCTCGGGATGCTGGAGCGCACGTACGAGCGCTTCCGGGTGGTCAACGCCCTCGTCTCGGGCACAGGGCAGCTCTACCGCCGCGACATCCGGCCACGCGCCCGTCGTGGTCCCATCCGCATCCTCGACATCGGCGCCGGTGGTGGTGACGTGTGCCGGATGATCGCCGCGCGCCTGCGACGCGACGGGCTTCGTGCCGAGATCACGGCACTGGACGCCGATGAGCGCGCCATCCGCTGGGCGGTCGCCCACGACGAGGGCTCCGGCGTGCGGTACCGCCGCGCGCTCTCGGCGGATCTCCTCTCCGAGGGGACGCGGTACGACGTCGTCTTCTCGAATCATCTGCTGCACCACCTGAGCGACTCCGAGCTGCAGGGACTGCTGAGCGATTCGGTGGGGCTCGTCGGCGACGGGGGACTCGTGGTGCACCGGGACATCGCACGCAGCAGGGTGGCCTATGCGCTGTACGGCGCTCTGACCTGGGTGTTCGCGCGGACGTTCTTGCGCGGGTCGTTCATCCGCGAGGACGGCCTCATCAGCATCCGTCGCTCGTACACGCCGGGGGAGCTCTCCGTCGCCGTGCCCGTCGGGTGGGCCGTCCGCTTCCGGCTGCCCTCGCGGCTCGAGCTCCGGCGAGACGGAGCGACCGGCCGGTGAGACGACGAAGGCCCGGTCGCACGTGAGTGCGCCGGGCCTTCGAGCCGATCCGAGGGATCAGAAGTTGATCATGTGTCCCGCGAGGCCGTGGAAGCCCTCCTGCAGCGCCTCCGACAGCGTCGGGTGGGTGTGCACGTTGCGGGCGAGCTCCAGTGCGGTGAGGTCCCACTTCTGCGCCAGCGTCAGCTCGGGCAGCAGCTCGGAGACATCGGGGCCGATCATGTGCGCGCCGAGCAGCTCGAGGTGTTCGGCGTCGGCGATCATCTTCACGAACCCGACGGGCTCTCCGAGGCCATGCGCTTTGCCGTTGGCCATGAACGGGAAGGTGACGACCTTCACCTCGTGGCCCTCGTCCTTGGCCTGCTGCTCGGTGAGTCCGAACGATGCGACCTGCGGCGAGCAGAAGGTCGCGCGCGGCATCATGCGGTAGTCGCCGAGGGTCTGGGTCTCGGCGCCGCCGATGGTCTCGGCCGCGACGACTCCCTGTGCCTCGGCCACGTGGGCGAGCTGCAGCTTGGCCGTGACATCGCCGATGGCGTAGATGCCCTCGACGTTGGTGCGCATGTGGTCGTCGATGTCGATCGCGCCGCGCTCGGTGAGCTTCACGCCGGTCGCCTCGAGTCCGAAGCCCTCGACGTTCGGGGCGAACCCGACCGACATGAGCACCTTGTCGGCCTCGATGGACGTCTGCTGTCCGTCCTTGCCGGTGTACGAGACGGTGACGGACGAGCCGTTGTCGACCACGGACTCGACCTTGGTGGAGGTGAGGATGTCGACGCCGTAGTTCTTGTACTGCTTCGTGATCTCCTTCGACACGTCGGGGTCCTCGTTGGGGAGCGCGCGGTCGAGGAACTCGATGATCGTGACCTTGACCCCGTAGTTGGTCATCACGTAGGCGAACTCCATGCCGATGGCACCGGCGCCGACGATCACGATGGACTTCGGCAGCTCGCGGCTGAGGATCTGCTCCTCGTACGTCACGACGTTGTCGCTCAGCTGCACGCCCGGAAGGAGACGGACCTTGGATCCGGTGGCGATGATCGCGTTGTCGAACGTGACCTCTTCGGTGGATCCGTCGGACTTCGCGACCGAGATCGCCTTCGGTCCGGTGAACGTGCCACGGCCGTCGTACTCCGTGACCTTGTTCTTCTTCATCAGGAAGTGGATGCCCTTGACGCGACCGTCTGCGACGACGCGGCTGCGGTCGAACGCCTTGCCGTAGTCGATCGTGAACTCACCCGAGATGCCGAAGAAGTCGGCCTTGTGGTTGAGCGTGTGCGCGAGCTCCGCGTTCTTCAGGAGCGCCTTGGAGGGGATGCAGCCCACGTTGAGGCAGACACCACCCCAGTACTTCTCTTCGATGATGGCGGTGGACAGACCCAGCTGCGCGCTGCGGACAGCAGCGACGTATCCACCAGGACCTGCACCGAGGATGACGACATCGTAGTGTGGCATGCGTCCAGCCTATCGCCCTGCGGGGGTGTCGGAATCGGCCGCATCCGCACCGGGACCGGTGCTACGACGCCTGCGGATCGAGAGCCAGATCGCGGCTCCCACGGCGACCGCCACGACCGCGATCGAGATGCCCCAGATCCACGCGGACGCGGACGATCCGGTGCTCTCTTCCGGTGCGGACGTGACACCCGCATCGGGTCCGACGGTGGTCGTCGGCTCGGGCGTCGCGGATGCGGTCGGCTCGGCCGTCGGCTCGGCGGTCGGCTCCTCCGTGGCCGTGCTCACGGTGCTCGTGGTCACGCTGAAGTCGAACTCTTCCGAGGTGGGGTGGCCGTCGCTGGAGAGGACCCTCCAGATCACGTGGTAGACGCCGGCCGGACCCTCGCCGGTGAGTGGCTGAGTGACGGTCGCACCGCTCACGGTCGCCGCGCCGGAGGTCACAGACGCCCCCGAGGGATCGGTGACCACGACCTCGGTCGCATTCCCGCCCTCGATGAGGTCGGCGCTGAACGTGAGGGTGAGCGCGGTCGGCAGCGTGTCGACAGTGCTGTCGGCCTCGGGGGAGGAGGCGGTCAGGCTGTCGTGCGCGGACGCGGAGAGCGGTGCGAACATCACCAGGAGCGCGGTGAGCAGGGCAGCCGCGAGGGCGATCGGGGCTGCGGGGAGGCGGCGAGCGGAGGTTTTCACCCCTTCAGCCTATGCACGCCCGATAGGCGATGTCTGAGTGTGAACGGCGCTCCCGCGAGGGGCATCCGATCAGTTAGTCTGGAGGACTAGGAGGGCATAGTGACAGACAGCCAGAATCGATCGGGCGGAGACGCCGCGATCCACCGTCCCGGCGAGCAGAGACACGACGTGACGCAGACGTTCGGGCACGACTCGGACCTCTCCTTCATCCCCTTCGGCGTGGAGCTCACGGATGTGGAGCAGAGTGCCATCTCGGCGCTGCCCTCCGGCTCGGCGCTCCTGCTGGTGCGTTCGGGTGCCCTCGCGGGGGCCCGCTACCTGCTCGACACGGACGTGACGACCGTCGGCCGCCACCCCGAGGCCGACATCTTCTTCGACGACGTCACCGTGTCCCGCCGACACGCGGAGTTCACCCGATCGGGAACGACTTTCGAGATCATCGATCAGCGTTCGCTCAACGGCACCTACGTGAACGGTGAGCGCGTCGACCGCAGCGCGCTGGCTGACGGCACCGAGCTTCGGGTCGGCAAGTTCCGCCTGAACTTCTTCGCCTCTCCGCTCGATCGCGTCGCGGCGATCGACTGATGGCGGCGTCCCCCGCCCGCGAACGCTCCGCGTCATCCGGCCTGCTGAGCATCGGTCAGGTGCTGGCACGGCTGACCCCGGAATTCCCCGAACTCACCTCCAGCAAGCTCCGCTTCCTCGAGGTCCAGGGAATCGTCACCCCGTCGCGCACCGAGTCGGGCTACCGCAAGTTCTCGTCGTCCGACATCGAGCGACTGCGCCTCGGACTCACTCTGCAGCGTGATCACTATCTTCCGCTCAGCGTGATTCGCGAGCAGCTCGACGACGCCGAGGCGAACGGCGAGTCCACGGCCCTCGTTCCGCCGCCCTCCATCGCGCCCGCTGCACGCAGGTACCGCCGGGCGGAGCTGCTGTCGGCAGCCGGTGCCGGGCCTCAGCTGCTCAACGACGCGATCAGCACCGGCGTGATCGTGGCCCAGGAGTACTACTCGGAGGCGACGGTCACCCTTCTGCGAGGACTGGTCGCACTCGACCGTCACGGCATCGAGCCCCGTCACCTCCGGTCACTGCGCCAGGGAGCAGAGCGTGAGGTCGCGCTGATCGAATCGGCGATGTCGTCACTGCTGCGCCGAACGGATGCGACGTCGCGAGCCAAGGCGAGCGAGATGGCGCCGACGCTCGCCGCCAAGATCGACGAGGTGCGCTCGCTCTTCGTCAAGGACGCGATCGAGCGGCTGCTTTCGTAACGAACTGGTTGCGACACACCTCCGCGCTCGTGCGTATGTCATTGCCGGTACCGGGGGGCTGCTCTAGCGTGGATGTATCAGCTCCAAGGAGGATTTCAGATGAGTGCGGATGAGCGTGCAGACGACCCGCGGTTCGTGCCCGAACTCCTCTTCACCGACGGTCTGCCGGCCATGGATGACGAGGTCGGCTACCGCGGAGCGGTAGCGGCACGGGCAGCGGGAATCACCTATCGACAGCTCGACTACTGGGCTCGCACCGAGCTGGTCGAGCCCACGGTCCGCGGAGCGAGCGGCTCAGGGTCGCAGCGTCTCTACGGCTTCCGCGATATCCTTGTCCTCAAGCTCGTGAAGAGCCTGCTCGACACCGGCATCTCCCTGCAGCAGATCCGAACCGCCGTCGACGAACTGCGTCGCGCGGGCATCCGTGACCTCGCAGGCACCACTCTGATGAGCGACGGGGCCTCGGTCTACCTCTGCACCTCCAACGATGAGGTCATCGATCTCGTCAGCCGTGGCCAGGGCGTCTTCGGCATCGCCGTCGGCAAGGTGCTTCGCGAGGTGGAGTCCACTCTCGTCGCCTTCGACGCCACGGTGCCCGACCCCGTCGACGAGCTCTCCGCCCGTCGCACCAAGCGATCCGCCTGACACTCCTCCCCGTCCGGTCTCCGGAGCGGGCGCAACGAAGAAACGGCCACCCTCGCGAGAGGATGGCCGTTCTGCTGTCCGGGGCGGATCAGGCGGGAGCGCCGGAATCGCTCACCGGGATGCGTCCGGTGCGGATGATCCGATCGAGCAGCTGATCGAAGTCGGAGGCGAGCTCCTGGGCCGAGTCTCCCGGCCAGATGTGCAGCGGCTTCGCGGCGCCCTGTGCCTGCTGCAGCGACGTGCGCTCGGGCAGCTGCGGCGAGAGCACGAGGGGGCCGAACATGTCGCGCAGCTCCTTGATGCGGAACTGGTGCTCGATCGACTGCGGGCGCACGCGGTTCACGACGATGCCGAGCGGCTGCAGACGCGGCGAGAGGCCGCGGCGGATCTCTTCGATCGCGCGCAATGCGCGGTCGGCCGCGGCGACGGAGAAGAGTCCGGGCTCGGTGACGACCATGACCCGGTCGCTCGCAGCCCACGCCGTGCGGGTGAGGGCGTTCAGCGAGGGGGCGCAGTCGACGAGCACGAGGTCGTAGTCGGCCTCGACGGCGGCGAGTGCCTCTTCCAGCTTCCACACGTCGCGCACGCTCGGGTGCGGGCCGTCGAAGTTGATCGCCGAGGGGCTGCCGATCAGCACGTCGATCGTGCCGGGGTGCACCTTCGCCCAGCCGCTGGAGGTGATCGCCTGACGGACGACCTTCTCCTTGGGGTTGGCGAGGACGTCGGCGATGTTGAGCCGGCCGGCCACCTGGATGTCCATGCCGGTGGACACATCGGACTGCGGGTCGAGGTCGACGACGAGCGTTCGGACACCACGGGCGAAGGCCGCTGAGGCCAAGCCGAGGGTCACGGTCGTCTTGCCGACGCCTCCCTTGAGAGAGCTGACGCTGAGTACGTGCACGAACACCACGTTACCTTCCCCTAGGCTGGGTGCACACTCAGCCCCGCCCCATGCGCGAGGAATCCCGCGCGCATCGAGCTTTCAGAGGTGTGCATGTTCCAGAAGATCCTTGTGGCCAACCGCGGCGAGATCGCGATCCGCGCCTTCCGAGCGGCTTTCGAGGTCGGGGCACGGACCGTCGCCGTCTTCCCTCATGAGGACCGCGGGTCGGTCCATCGGCTGAAGGCGGATGAGGCCTACGAGATCGGTGAGCGCGGGCATCCGGTCCGCGCCTATCTCGACGTCGACGAGATCATCCGGGTCGCGAAGGACGCGGGCGCCGATGCGATCTACCCCGGCTACGGCTTCCTGTCGGAGAACCCGGAGCTCGCCGAGAAGGCCGCGGCGAACGGGATCGTCTTCATCGGGCCGCCCGCGTCCGTGCTCGAGATGGCGGGCAACAAGGTCGAGGCCAAGCGCCACGCGATCGGTGCAGGCGTGCCGGTGCTGCGGTCGACCGAGGCCTCCGACGACATCGATGTCCTCGTCGCCCAGGCCGAGGACATCGGCTTCCCCCTCTTCGCCAAGGCGGTCGCCGGTGGTGGCGGTCGTGGCATGCGTCGTGTCGAGTCGGCGGCGGAACTCGCCCCTGCCCTCGCCGAGGCCATGCGTGAGGCGGGCAGCGCGTTCGGGGACCCGCGGATGTTCCTCGAGCAGGCGGTGCTGCGCCCCCGGCACATCGAGGTGCAGATCCTCGCCGACAAGACCGGCGAAACCGTCCACCTCTTCGAGCGCGACTGCTCCGTGCAGCGCCGGCATCAGAAGGTCGTCGAGATCGCTCCGGCGCCGAACCTCGACGACGGCATCCGCACAGCTCTGCACGGCTACGCCGTGGCGTTCGCCCGGTCGATCGGCTACGAGAACGCGGGGACCGTGGAGTTCCTGCTCGAGACCGCGGGGGAGCGCACCGGCGAGGTCGTCTTCATCGAGATGAACCCCCGCATCCAGGTCGAGCACACCGTGACCGAAGAGGTCACAGACGTCGACCTCGTGCAGAGCCAGATGCGCATCGCCGCAGGCCAGACCCTCGCCGAGCTCGGGCTGGAGCAGCAGAACCTGCACGTCAGGGGTGCCGCGCTGCAGTGCCGGATCACCACCGAAGACCCCACGCAGGGATTCCGCCCGGACACCGGCAAGATCACGACGTACCGTTCACCCGGCGGCGCGGGCATCCGACTCGACGGCGGCACCGTGCATCAGGGCGCGCAGATCAGTCCGCACTTCGATTCGATGCTGGCCAAGCTGACCTGCCGAGGGCGCGACTACCCGGCGGCCGTCGCTCGTGCGCGGCGTGCGCTCGCGGAGTTCCGCATCCGCGGGGTGTCGACCAACATCCCCTTCCTACAGGCGCTGCTCGAGGACGAGGCGTTCATCGCGGGCGACGTGAGCACCTCGTTCATCGATGAGCGCCCCGATCTGCTGCGCGGTCGCGAGTCGAAGGACCGCGGGACCAAGATCCTGAACTGGCTGGTCGACGTCACGGTCAACAAGCCGCACGGCGCGCACCCCGGCGCTCTGGATCCGAGGGCCAAGCTCCCGCGGATCGACCCGGCGAGCGAGCCGGTGGCAGGGTCGCGGCAGCGGCTCCTCGAGCTCGGGCCCGAAGGGTTCGCGAAGGATCTGCGCGCGCGGACCGCGCTCGCGATCACCGACACGACGTTCCGCGACGCCCACCAGTCGCTGCTCGCGACCCGGGTGCGCACGCGGGACCTCGTCGCCGTCGCGCCGCACATCGCCCGACTGACGCCCGAGCTGCTGTCGGTCGAGGCCTGGGGAGGGGCGACCTACGACGTGGCGCTGCGGTTCCTCGGCGAGGACCCGTGGGAGCGCCTCGATCGGCTTCGCGCCGCACTGCCCAATGTCGCGATCCAGATGCTGCTCCGCGGACGCAACACGGTCGGCTACACCCCGTACCCCACCGCGGTCACCGACGCCTTCGTCAGGGAGGCGGCCGACAGCGGGGTGGACATCTTCCGCATCTTCGACGCGCTGAACGACATCGAACAGATGCGCCCCGCGATCGAGGCGGTGCGGCGCACCGGAACTGCCGTGGCCGAGGTGGCGCTCTGCTACACGGGCGACCTGCTGAATCCGTCTGAGGATCTCTACACCCTCGACTACTACCTGGCGCTCGCGGATCAGATCGTCGCCGCCGGCGCGCACATCATCGCGATCAAGGACATGGCGGGGCTCCTGCGGCCGGCGGCGGCGGCGACTCTCGTCACGGCGCTGCGCGAGCGCTTCGACCTGCCCGTGCACCTGCACACGCACGACACCGCAGGTGGCCAGCTCGCGACGCTCCTCGCGGCCAGCGCCGCCGGCGTCGACGCTGTGGATGCGGCATCCGCTCCGCTGTCGGGGACGACCAGCCAGCCGTCCCTGTCATCGCTCGTGGCCGCACTCGCGCACACCGAGCGCGACAGCGGCCTCGACCTCGACCGTGTCTCGGATCTCGAGCCCTACTGGGAGGCGGTGCGCCGCGTCTACGCGCCGTTCGAGTCGGGTCTGCCCGGACCCACCGGACGGGTCTATCACCACGAGATCCCGGGTGGACAGCTCTCGAACCTGCGTCAGCAGGCGAAGGCGCTGGGACTCGCCGATGACTTCGAGCTCATCGAGGACATGTACGCCGCCGCCGACCGCATCCTCGGCCGCGTTCCCAAGGTGACACCGTCGTCGAAGGTGGTCGGGGATCTCGCGCTGCATCTCGCGGCGGTGAAGGCGGACCCCGCTGACTTCGAGGCGAACCCCCAGAAGTACGACGTCCCGGATTCCGTCGTCGGGTTCATGGCGGGTGAACTCGGCGATCTGCCGGGCGGGTGGCCGGAGCCGTTCCGCACCAAGGTGCTCGCCGGACGCTCGGTCCGGGTCGGTCTGACGGACATCTCCGCGGATGACGAGGCCGCCCTCGCCGGTGACAGCACGTCACGACGGGCGCGACTCAACGCACTGCTCTTCCCCGCGCCCACCCGTGAGTTCGCTCAGGTGCGTGAGCAGTACGGAGACCTCTCGGTGCTCGACACCTCGGACTACCTCTACGGGCTCGTCCAAGGTCAGGAGCACCGGGTCGAGATCGACCGCGGTGTGCAGCTGTTCGTCGGCCTCGAGGCGATCGGCGATGCGGATGACAAGGGCATGCGCACCGTGATGACGACGCTGAACGGGCAGCTGCGTCCGGTGTTCGTGCGCGACCGATCCGTTCAGGTCGATGCCCACGAGGTGGAGAAGGCCGACACCTCGGCGCCCGGTCAGATCGCGGCCCCGTTCTCGGGAGTCGTCACGCTCAAGGTCGAGGTAGGAACAGCAGTGCGCGCCGGTGAGCCGGTCGCCTCCATCGAGGCGATGAAGATGGAGGCCGCCATCACCGCGACGGTCGACGGCGTGATCGGACGTCTCGCGATCGGCGCCACGCAGCAGGTGGAAGCGGGAGATCTTTTGGTCGTGATCACTCCCGCGCACTAATCTTGTGCGGGCGAGGCCGCGCTCACCAGCGCACCCGAGGCCCGCACAAGCTTGGAGCGACGACGTGACCCCGAAGAAAGTGGCAGATACGCCGGACGAGGAGTCCCGGGGGGTGCTCGACGACGCCGCATCCCTGGACACCTCGCACATCAGCATCCTCGGCAACACCGCTCAGGTGAGCGTGGTTCTGCCGGCGGACGACGAAGACGACCTCGAGGACGACGGTGTCGTCGACGGCGAGGTGATCGCCGACCTCATCGTCGACGAGCCGGTCGCCGCATCGAAGGCGGCTGCGGAGACTCTTGCGGCGGGCATCGCCTCGCCGCCGGCGCTGGGCAGCGCGCCGATGATCATCGAGCTTCCCGTCGAGCCGGAACTCCGCACTGAGCGTGAGCCCGAGCCCGAATCGACTGAGCCGGCTGAGGCTGAGGCTGAGGCTGAGGCTGAGGCTGAGGCTGAGGCTGAGGCTGAGGCTGAGGCTGAGGCTGAGGCTGAGGCTGAGGCTGAGGCTGAGGTCGAGGTCGAACTCGAGCCGGAGCCGGCTGCCGAGGGTGAGCTGGATGCCGAGCCCGAACTCGATGCCGAGCCCGACCCCGAGCCTGAGCCCACCGAGGCCGAGGCGGAGGCCGGACCGGTGGAGACCGAACTCGAGCCTGCGCGGGAAGCGGAGCCGGAGCTGGTGGCTGAGCCGGACCCGGAGATCGAACCGGGTGTCGCTGAGATCGCGCCTGAGCCGGATGCCGAGCCGGAGCGGGAGATCGAGCCCGAGATCGAGCCAGAGTCCGAGCCGGAGCTGCAGATCGAGCCTGAGGTCGAGCCGGAGATCGAGCCCGAGTCCGAGCCGGAGCTGCAGATCGAGCCTGAGGTTGAGCCCGAGCCCGAGCCCGAGCCCGAGCCGGAGCCCGAGCCCACGCCCGCCCCGGAGCCGGTGACGACCACTGTCGACACGGCTGCGGCCGACGCGGCGGATGCCGCAGCGGCTGCGGCCTTCGTCGCCCGCGCACGCGCCGACACCGCATCCGTGCCCACCTCCCGCAGATCCGCGGCGGCTGCATCGCTCGCCAAGAAGGAGAGTTCGACAGTGGACACATCGAAGAGCGCACCCCTCGCACCGCGCGGCGGTCGGGCCGCGCGCACGGACGTGCAGCTCACCTCGAAGAGGCTGGACGACCTCGAGGACTCCTCCCGGGAGAGCGCGGACCTGCTCACCGCGGATCGCCTGCTCGATCCGCACCGCGTCAGCAAGCCGGAGCCGGAGGGCGCCTGGAGCCACTTCCTCTACACGATCTCCGGACGCCGCATCAACATCGGCGACGGACGACGTGCGCGTGAGCGCAAGGCGCTCAGCGCGCGGATCGCGGCCCCGATCGTGGGGAACGCCCGTTTCGTCCCCGTGCTCTCCCGCAAGGGCGGCGTCGGAAAGACGACCATCACCGCTCTGCTGGGTATGGCCCTCGCAGATGCCAGGGACGATCGGGTGATCGCCGTCGACGCGAATCCTGACCGGGGCACTCTCGCCGATCGGGTCGTGCGACCGAACCACAAGCGCTCGGTGCGAGACCTCGTCCGCATCCATGACGAGGTCCGCGGCTACCATGACATCTCGGCGATCGTCGCGCGCGATGCGACGCGGCTGGACGTGCTCGCCTCGGACTCGGATCCGCGGATCGCGGAGGCTTTCAGCGACAGCGACTACCGCGATGTCGCGGGGGTGGCGGCGCATTACTATTCGCTGGTCCTCACCGACACCGGCACCGGCATCGTCCACTCGGTGATGTCGGCCACGCTCGACCTCGCCGACCAGATCGTGATCGTGTCGGGGCTGAGCGTCGACGAGGCGCGTCTCGCATCCGAGACCCTCACCTGGCTGGAGAGCAACGGATACGCCGACCAGGCGCGGGACGCGGTCGTGGTGCTCAACCAGTCGACCCCGGGCGCCCCGCTCGTGCGGCTGAACGAGCTCGAGGCGCACTTCCGCACCCGCGCCAAGAAGGTCGTGCGCATGCCGTACGACGCGCAGATCGCCGGGGGCGGGACGATCGTCTTCGCGAACCTGCAGCCCGAGACGCGGGTGGCGGCGCGGGAGCTCGCGGCGCTCCTCGTCGAGGGACTCCGGGCGAAGGACGCCTGATGACGGTTCGCGAGATCCGCGTCTTCGGAGACCCGGTGCTGCGCACGGTGTGTGCGCCGATCGGCGCGATCGACGACGGCGTGCGGGCACTGGTCGCCGACCTGATCGACACGGTCGAGCTCCCCGGCCGTGCCGGTGTGGCCGCTCCGCAGATCGGTGTGGCGCTCCGCGCCTTCAGCTACAACATCGACGGCGACATCGGTTACGTGCTGAACCCCGTGCTCACCGAGGTGCGTGGCGAGCCGGTCCCGACGGGAGAGGGATGCCTGTCCGTTCCCGGACTGTGGCACGATGCTCTGCGTCATCCGTGGGCCCGTGTCGAGGGCATCGACCTCGACGGCGAGCCTGTCGTCCTGGAGGGCGACGGCCTGTTGGCCCAGGCGCTGCAGCACGAGACGGATCACCTCGACGGCACGCTCTACCTCAACAGGCTCGACGCCGAGACGCGCAAGCGCGCCATGCGCGAAGTGCGCGAGAGCGCCTGGTTCTGACCGCTCCGGATCACGAGAGAGGCCCCGCCGTGACGGCGGGGCCTCTCTCGTGATCGGGGTGTGCCGCTCAGCCGCCGATGGCGACGTTCGTGGTGGTGACCGGCTCGTCGTAGATCGCCGAGATCTCATCGGCGAAGTCGCTCATGATCACGTTCCGCTTGATCGACAGCTTCGGCGTCAGGTGCCCGGAGGCCTCGGTCCATTCGCTGTCGAGGATCGTGAACTTGCGGATGGACTCGGCGCGCGAGACGCGGGAGTTGGCGGCATCCACGGCTTTCTGGATCTCGGCGCGCACGGTGTCGTCGGTCGATGCATCCGCCAGCGACATGTCCTTCGGCAGCCCGGCGTTGGCGAGCCAGGTCGGCAGCATCTCGGGGTCGAGGGTGATCAGGGCCGAGATGAAGGGGCGCTGGTCGCCGACGACCACGACCTGTCCGATGATCGGGTTCGCGCGGATCGGATCCTCGAGAGCCGCCGGTGCGACATTCTTGCCGCCCGCCGTCACGATGATCTCCTTCTTGCGGCCGGTGATGGTGAGGAATCCCTCGGAGTCGAAGCTGCCGATGTCACCGGTGTGGAACCAGCCGTCGTCGCTGAACGCCGCGGCGGTCGCCTCGGGGTTGTTCCAGTACTCCTTGAAGACGTTGACGCCCTTCACCTCGATCTCGCCGTCGTCTGCGAGCCGTACTCCCACGCCGGGGAGCGAGGGTCCGACTGTGCCGATCTTGGACTTGTCGGCGAGGTTGACGGTCGCGGGCGCGGTGGTCTCGGTGAGGCCGTAGCCCTCGAGGATCACGACGCCGAGACTGTGGAAGAAGTGCCCGAGGCGCGCTCCGAGCGGAGCGGAGCCCGAGACCGCGTACACGATGCGGCCGCCCATGGCATCCCGCAGCTTGCCGTAGACGAGCTTGTCGAACAGGGCGAACTTCAGCTTCGTCCCGAACGGGATGCTCTTCCCCTCCTCGAGCAGCTTGGAGTGCTGGATCGCGACATCCGCGGCGGCGCGGAAGATCTTGCCCTTGCCGCCGGCCTCCGCCTTCTGCTCTGCGGAGTTGTAGACCTTCTCGAAGACGCGGGGGACGGCGAGCAGGAATGTCGGCTTGAACGATCCGAGTGCCGGAAGCAGCTGTCGTGTGTCCGGCTGGTGCCCGGTGCGCACGCCGGCGTGGATGTTGAGGATCGAGATGAAGCGGGCGAACACGTGCGCCGTCGTGATGAACAGCAGCGTGGACGACCCGGGCGTCTGCACGACGGCATCCAGGGCCTTGGCGGAGTTGCGCGACAGCTCGACGAAGTTGCTGTGGGTCAGCACGCAGCCCTTCGGGCGGCCCGTGGAGCCGGACGTGTAGATCAGCGTGGCGATGTCGGAGCCGACCGCGATGCCGCGCAGGCGTTCGATCTCGGCATCCGAGACCGATGCGCCCTGCGCCGTGAGCGTGTCGATCGCGCCGAGATGCAGTTGCCAGACCTCGCGGAGCAGGGGCAGATCGCCGCGCACCTCGTCGAGTCGGGCGAAGTGCTCGGGGGACTCGACGATCAGCGCGATGGCGCCGGAGTCCTCGAGGATCCACTGGATCTGCGACGGCGAGCTGGTCTCGTAGATCGGGACCATCACGGCACCCGCGTAGAAGAGCGCGAAATCGACGAGCGTCCACTCGTAGGTGGTGCGGGCGAGGAACCCGACCTTCTCGCCGGGTTGGATGCCGGCAGCGACGAGGCCCTTGGCCAGGGCGATCACCGCGGTCTCGAAGGCGGAGGCGCTGATGTCGCGCCATCCGTCTCCGTCCGGCACGGAGAAGAGCGGGCGATCCGGGGTCGCCGCGACACGCTTGGCCAGCAGGTCGGCGATGTTCGCATCGGGATCGGCGGGGACGACGGCGGGGACTTCGAATTGGACCACGGTAGCTCCTTCGGTACCGGTCGGGCACTGGGTTGCACACGAGTCTAGGGCATGAGACTCGGTCGCATGTTTGGTGAAACCCAGTCGCTCATGGCGGAGCTGTCGTTCCGTGCGCGGCAGATCGCGGTCTCGGCGCTAGACTTCACCTCGATGTTCTACTGGCTGATGAAGTACGTCGCGATCGGTCCCGTGGTCAAAGCGGTGTTCCGCCCATGGGTCGTCGGGCGTGCGAACATCCCCGCGAGCGGCGCCGCGATCCTCGCCAGCAACCACCTGTCCTTCGCGGACTCGATCTTCCTGCCGCTGATGATCGATCGTCCGATGTCCTTCCTCGCCAAGAGCGACTACTTCACCGGGCGCGGGATCAAGGGCTGGGCGACCAAGTTCTTCATGAAGGCCACGGGGCAGATCCCCATCGATCGCTCCGGCGGCAAGGCCTCGGAGGCGTCCCTCAACACCGGCCTCCAGGTGCTCGGTCGAGGCGACCTCCTCGGGATCTACCCGGAGGGCACTCGCAGCCCCGACGGCAGGCTGTACCGGGGTCGCACCGGCATCGCTCGGATGGCCATGGAGGCCAAGGTCCCTGTCATCCCCGTGATCATGGTGGACACCGACACCGCCATGCCGATCGGGCAGCGGCTGCCGCGGGTCGTGCGCGTCGGCATCGTGATCGGCGAGCCCCTCGACTTCTCGCGCTACGCGGGCATGGAGAACGACAGGTACATCCTCCGCTCGGTCACCGACGAGATCATGGTGGCCCTGCACCGCCTGGGCGAGCAGCAGTACGACGACGTGTACGCGTCGACCGTGAAGGACCGTCTTCCGACCCGCGTCACACAGCGGTCCTGAGGCATCCGGCGCGCCACGCGCGCACTAGGCTGGTCTCATGCTCCAGCACCACATCGACGCGCTTGATGCGTGGCGTTCGCTCCCGATCAAGCAGCAGCCTCAGTGGGCGGACGCAGAGCGCGTCGCCGAGGTCTCCACGCAGATCGGAGCGCTCCCGCCGCTGGTGTTCGCCGGTGAGGTCGACAACCTCCGCGACCGTCTCGCCCGCGCGGCATCCGGACAGGCGTTCCTGCTCCAGGGCGGCGACTGCGCCGAGACGTTCGCGGGTGCGACCGCCGAGCAGATCCGCAACCGCATCAAGACCGTGCTGCAGATGGCCGTCGTGCTCACGTACGGCGCATCGATGCCGATCGTCAAGATGGGCCGCATGGCCGGGCAGTTCGCGAAGCCCCGCTCGAGCGACACGGAGACGCGCGGCGACGTGACGCTGCCCGCATACCGCGGCGACATCGTCAACGGATACGACTTCACCGAGCTCTCGCGTCAACCCGATCCGGGGCGCCTGCTGCAGGGGTACCACACGGCCGCGTCGACGCTGAACCTCATCCGGGCGTTCACGCAGGGTGGCTTCGCCGACCTGCGGGAGGTGCACTCCTGGAACAAGGGCTTCGCGCAGAACCCGGCCAACCAGCGGTACGAGCGCATGGCGGCGGAGATCGATCGCGCGATCAAGTTCATGGAGGCGGCGGGCGCCGACTTCGACGAGCTCAAGCGCGTCGAGTTCTTCACCGGGCACGAAGGACTGCTCATGGACTACGAGCGTCCGATGACCCGCATCGACTCCCGCACGGACACGCCGTACAACACCTCGGCGCACTTCCTGTGGATCGGTGAGCGCACGCGCGAGCTCGACGGTGCGCACGTCGACTACTTCTCGAAGATCCGCAACCCGATCGGCGTGAAGCTCGGACCGACCACGACACCCGAGACCGCCCTCGCGCTGATCGACAAGCTCGACCCGAACCGCGAGCCCGGCAGGCTGACGTTCATCACCCGGATGGGTGCGGGCAAGATCCGCGACGCGCTTCCCCCGCTGCTCGAGGCGGTCCGCGACTCCGGCGCCCAGCCGCTCTGGGTGACCGACCCGATGCACGGCAACGGCATCACCACGCCGACCGGATACAAGACCCGCCGCTTCGACGACGTCGTGGACGAGGTGCGCGGATTCTTCGAGGCGCATCGCGCCGTCGGCACGTTCCCCGGCGGCATCCACGTCGAGCTCACGGGTGACGACGTCACCGAGTGCCTCGGTGGATCGGAGCACATCGACGAGGCGGCTCTCGCGACCCGCTACGAGAGCCTGTGCGATCCGCGCCTGAACCACATGCAGTCGCTCGAGCTCGCGTTCCTCGTGGCCGAGGAGCTCGAGAAGCGCTGATCCCTGACCGACGACAGAACCGCCCTCCCGGAGTCTCCGGGAGGGCGGTTCTCGTTGATCGGTGCGCCGGAGGCGCGATGCGCCGGAGGAGCTGTGCAGCGACGGCCGCCGTCACGCGGCTAGAAGGCGCTGCTGCGGATCTGCAGGGTGATCTTCGTCCCCTTGCGTCGCTGCTCACCCTCACCCGGATCCGATCCGGTGACCTCGGTGAAGTCGTTCGGGAAGGCGTTCCAGATGCCGTTCCAGGTGGGCTCGAAGCCCGCATCGCGAATCGCCTGCGCGGCTTCGTCCCGGCTCATCCCGGTGACATCCGGGACGGGGAACAGGGGAGGGCCCGTCGACACGATGAGCTGGACCTGGTCTCCGGGGCGCCAGTTGCCCTCTTCGGCGCGATCGGCGACGCCGATGACGCGATCCTTCTCGACGTCCTCGCTCGTGACGTACTGGATGTCTCCGCTGACCTGGAGCTGCTTGTCGGTGAGGGTCTTCGTGGCCTGGTCGACGGACATGCCCGCGACATCGGGGAACGCGCCGGCCGAGACGTAGAGCTCGACCGAGTCGTCTTCGAGCAGTTCGCAGCCCTCGGCGCAGGCATACACCTCGCCGCCGTCGCGCGGGGTGACGAAGGCGTTGATCACGCGGTCGGCATCGGCATCGGAGAAGAGCACGAGTGACTGCTCGGCCACGTTGACCTTGATGCCCGCCAGATAGTCGCGGGCTTCCTGCTCGGTCTTGCCGTTGAGTGTCTCGGCCGTGTGCGATGCAGGGCCGATCGAGACGACGACCGTGACCTCCGCGCCCTTGTCGAGTCGAGCGCCCTCGTCGGGGTCGGAGCGGATCGTCTGGTCGCGGGCGACATCGATGGAGTTCTCCTCGCCGCGGACGGGGACGAACCCCTCGGCGGTCAGAGCGTTGGCTGCATCGTCGTACGACATCCCTGCGACCGCAGGAACGGCGACGAGGGATCCCGGTCCTGACCCGAACCACCAGCCGACTCCGCCGGCCACGGTCGCGAGCAGGAGGACCAGCGTCAGCAGGAAAGCGCCGCGCGCACGTCGACGCGACGAGCGTCGGCGCAGCAGCGTGGCGTTGTCGACGGGCGCGGCCACCGGTGCGGTCGGATCGGCGATCGCGATCGTGCTCGGCATCACCTTGGTGACGTCGCCCGAATCCGCCTGGGAACGCTGCGACATGGTCGCCGCCGCGACGGCGGGGGCGATGCCGAGCCCGCGTTCGATCTCGCGCAGACGATCGAGCATCTGCTGAGCATCGTCCGGTCGCTCGTCGGGGGACTTCTCGGTGGCCCACAGCACCAGCTCGTCGAGCTGCTCGGGCACCCCCGGGTTGCGGACGCTGGGGCGCGGCACGGATTCGGTCGCGTGCTGGAAGGCGATCTGCATCGGCTGCTCGCCCTTGTACGGCTGCTCACCCACGAGCATCTCGTAGAGCATGATGCCGAGCGCGTAGATGTCGCTGCGGGCGTCCGCCGTCCCGCGGGTGACCAGTTCGGGCGCGAGGTAGGCGATCGTCCCCAGCAGCTGCTGTCCGGTGGCGGTGTTGGCGGTCGTCGCCCTGGCGAGCCCGAAGTCGCCGATCTTGATCCGGCCGTCCTCGGCGAGCAGCACGTTCTCAGGCTTGACGTCGCGATGCACGATGCCTGCGCGGTGCGCGGCGGAGAGCCCGGCGAGCACCGCATCCATGATCGTGATCGTCTGCGGGATCGTCAGGCGCTTCTGTTCGCGCAGGAGCTCGCGCAGGGTGATCCCTGGCAGGTACTCCATCACCAGGTAGGCGAGCTCGCCGTCCTGGCCCTGATCGAACACGTTGACCACGTGCGGGTCGGCCAGGCGGGCCGCGGCCCTGGCCTCCTGGATGAACCGGCTCTGGAAGGCGGAGTCATCGCTCAGGTGGGCGTGCATGACCTTGAGGGCGATGCGCCGTTCGAGCCGGAGGTCGGTGGCGACGTAGACGGTCGCCATGCCTCCGCGCGCGATCCGTGCACGCACCCGGTACCGACCGTCGACGAGCCGCCCGATGAGGGGGTCGGCCTGCTGATTGGTCGTCACGTCAAGATTCTATGGAGAACTGCCTGAAAGCTCGGGGAGCGGCTCGCCCCTCGACCCTGCGGGTTTGCCGGAAACCGCCTCACCCGTGGCTGGCGAGCCACTGGTACGCCTGCGTCTCCCACTGGCCGTACCGCTCCGGATATGCGGAGATCTGCACGGCCTGGGCCGCGTCGGTGAACCGCATGCCCTCCCAGCCGGAGACGTCGAGCAGGCCGCGGGATGCCGGACCGTTGGGATCCGACGCGCCGCCGTAGAAGACGCGGGTGCTGCGGTCGGAGTCGATGGCCTGCTCGGGCGAGCCCCACCCCATGCTCGGGCGCTGCTGGTAGAGGCCGAGGGAATCCCGGTCACCCCAGGCGAGGTTGCGCATGCCCGACTCCACCATCGCCGTCGCGAGAGCGATCGCGATGCCGCGGTCCGGTACGCCGAGTTCCCTGCCGATGCCGATGATGAGAGCGGCGTTGCCGGCCTGCTCGGCATCGAGGGCCGTGGACAGCTGCACAGGAGGTTCTGGTGCGGCCGGCGGGGTGGGGGCCGGCGCCGCGGCGACGACGAGACTCTGCCCGGGATAGATGATCGATTCGGCGGTCAGGCCGTTGAGGGCATACAGCTGGGCGACCGTGGTGGAGTACGTCCTGGCGAGCTCGAAGAGGGTGTCGCCCGGCACGATCGTGTGAGTCCGGCCGCCGGGGGCCGATGCGGGCGCAGCCGCCGGGGCGGCCGGTGCCTGCGCTGCCGGGGCCGGGGCACCCGTCAGCGCGAGCTGCTGCCCGGGATAGATCACGGATGCGCGCGTCAGCCCGTTCGCGGCGAGCACCGCGTCGACGGTGGTGCCGTACTTCTGCGCGATGCCGAACACCGTGTCTCCGGCGACCACCGCGTGGGTGGTCGTCGTGACGACGGGGGAGGGCGACGTCGCGGGCGCGCTCGGTGCGGCGGATCCGGTGAGCGAGAGCACCTGACCCGGGTAGATGACCGACCGCCATCCCAGCCCGTTGGCGGTGAGCACGTCCACGGTGCGCAGGCCGAATCGGGTGGCGATGGCGGCGATCGTGTCGCCCGGCTGCACCGTGTACGTGGCCGGTGGGGCCTCGGTCGGCGCTGAGCGGGTGGGTGGCGACTGCAGTCGCTCCACCGGACGGGCGGCGCCTTCTGCGTGCGCGGGTGCGACGGCGATGGCCCCCGTGAGAGTTCCCAGCACGGCGGCGGGCACGCCCAGTCGGAGGTAGCGCGTTCGGTGCGCGACAGTCTGCGTTCTCAAGGCGATCTCCCTTGTTCGGCGTCCGCCCACGCTGACACGGATGTAAACGTAAGTCAACTGGAGGGGCTCATGTGAAAGATGAGACTGGAGAGGCAGAAGAGACTGGTGTGAACGAAAGTGCGAGCTGCGCGCAGAGGTGAGATAGTTGCATCGTGTCTGTGCCTGAAGTGAACCCGTCTGAGAATCGTCCCGAGAACCCGGAGCCCGCGACGGCATCCGCGCACCTCGCGGATGCGTCTGCACCCACCCCCACCGAGTGGCTGACGATGCCCGACCTCGTCGATGTCCTCGACGAGGCCCTCGGTCGTGTCCGCCGGCTGATCGACGAGCACTACCTCGTGGGCTCGCGCCGCACGGGCGTCTTCGCGGTCCCGTCCGTGTTCATCGTCGACGGCAGCCCGCTGCCGTCGCTGCGCGGCACGATCATCGTGCTGCAGGATGCAGGCTTCTCCGACGACGAGGTCATCGACTGGCTGCTCGCACCCGAGGAGGAGCTGGGCCGTTCGCCGATCGACGCTCTCCTCGCCGGGCACAAGAGCTCGGTCCGTCGGATCGCTCGCACCCTCGCCTGACCCTGACCCTGACCCTGACCCTCGTGAGCCGGTGCGGCTCCGAACCGCCGGGGTCCTGTCAGGCCGTCCGGACGGTCGCCGCGCGCGCCAGATCCCGCAGCTCTCCGAGAGCAGCGCCGTCGAGGCGTGCGTCGGAGAGCGCCCTGTCGGCCTCTTCGGCGTAGTCCCCGATCATCCGCTCCACCTGATCGAGCGCGCCGGAGACCGAGATGGTGTCCTGCAGGAACGCGATCTGCTCGGTCGTGAGGTCGGGGTCCCCGAGCATCTCATCGAACAGATCGCGTGTCGCGGTGTCGAGGGTCTGCCGCGTGAGCGCGACCAGCACGGTGCGCTTGCCCTCGCGCAGGTCATCGCCCGCGGGCTTTCCCGTGACGGCGGCGTCGCCGTATACGCCGAGCAGGTCGTCTCGGAGCTGGAAGGCCATTCCGACGGGGTGCCCGAAGCGCCGCAGCGCGTCGAGCTGATCCGCATCGCCGGCGGCGATCGCCGCGCCGAGCACGAGAGGCTGCTCGATGCTGTAGCGCGCGGACTTGAGAGAGACAACGCGCAGCGCCCGAGCGAGATGCGACTCGGTGGCGTGCACACTCCACGCGGACTCCTCCGCGATGTCGAGGAACTGCCCGACGGTGACATCGCGACGCATGCGCGCATACTCGTGACGGACCGCCGCCGCATGGGGCAGCGGGGCCACGGCATCCTCGAGAAGATCGTCGCTCCATGCCACCAGGAGGTCGCCGAGCAGGATCGCCGAGGATCGGCCGAACGCCGCCGCGTCGCCGCGCCACCCCGCATCGCGGTGCGTGCTCTCGAGCGCGCGGTGCGCCGCGGGGCGACCGCGGCGGGTGTCCGAGTTGTCGATCAGGTCGTCGTGCACGAGGGCGGCGGACTGGAAGATCTCCAGAGCGGCGCAGACGTCCCAGAGCGCAGCCGTCGGTGCGGCGTCCCGGTCTCCGACGCGGGCGACGGCCTGCCAACCGGCGTGGCAGAAGCGGGCCCGGAGTCGTTTGCCCCCCACGAGCGTGTCGGCGGCCGAGTCGATGAGACCGGCCGCGTCGGGGCCGTAGTCGCTCGACTCGCTCCGCATCCGCTCCAGGAAGAGATGCAGGCGTGCGGCGACGGCGTCGGGGACGAGTGTGGGGGACGGCACGACTCCCAGCATACGTAAAGCGAACAGGGCGCCAACTGCTAGCCCGGAGCCGCATACCGCGCGTAGAATGAACAGACGATACCCGAGGGGGACGAAATGCCACTCTCCGAACAGGAGCAGCGTCTGCTCGACGAGATGGAACGCCATCTCCTCCACAACGACGCAGACGTCGTCAGTGCGCCGTCAGGTGACCGAGCACTCAGCTACCGCAATCTGGTCTACGGAGCATTGCTGCTCCTCGCCGGCGTCGGCGGGTTGATCGTCGGAGTCGTCCTCGGAGACGTCTGGGGCGTCGTGGTCGGCGTCGTCGGATTCGCCGCGATGCTCGGCGGCGTGATGTTCGCCGTCACCCCGGTGCGCAAGCCCCTGTCGTCGGTGCCTCAGGAGCGTGCCGCCAAGCAGCACAGCTCCGCGTCCTTCATGGACCGGATGAACGATCGATGGGACCGCCGCCAAGACGGCCGCTGACTCTCCCCACACACTTCCTCTACGAAGGCCCGGATGCTCTGAGCATCCGGGCCTTCGTCGTGTCTGCGCGGGGCGCGCGCCCGCGTCGTCTCCGTCCTCCACCTCCCTCCACCCGCCGCGATCCCTGTGATACCGCGGAATGCCGCGGGTCGGGCTTCTGATCGGAGCGCCTGGGCGCCGATTCGTCGTAGGTTTGTGGAGGAAAGTGGAGTAAAGTGGGGCGCACCTCGAGTTGGGCCGAACGGAGAGGGGGTGATGGCCGATGTTGCTGGGCACGCACTCGCCGAAGCTGGACGACAAAGGAAGGGTCATCCTTCCCGCGAAGTTCCGTGAAGACCTCGGTGGCGGCATCGTCGTCACCAGGGGGCAGGAACGCTGCCTCTACGTCTTCAGCACGGCCGAGTTCGAGACCATGCACGAGCGGATCCGTCAGGCGCCGCTCGCGAACAAGCAGGCGCGCGACTTCATGCGTCTGTTCCTCTCCGGTGCGAGTGCGGAGATGCCCGACAGCCAGAACCGCATCACCATCCCCGCCCACCTCCGTCAGTACGCGGGGTTGCAGAAGGAGCTCGTCGTCACCGGAGTCGGCGCACATGCCGAGATCTGGGATGCCGAGAGCTGGAACGCCTACCTCGCCGCCGGTGAGGAGACCTACTCCGATCTCGAGCAGGAGGTGATCCCGGGACTCTTCTGACCACGGCCGTGATGCCCCGCCGCTCCCGCCCCGACACACTTCCCCGGTGCCGGGTCGAGAAGCGGAGGGGGATCAGGGCCTTGGACTCCACCACAGGGTCACCCGAGAAAGATCATGAACCTCCGCGACATCCACACCCCCGTACTGCTCGACCGCTGCGTCGAGCTGCTCGCTCCGGCCCTGCAGGCCGACGGAGCGGTGCTCGTCGATGCCACGCTGGGCATGGGCGGCCACTCCGAGGCGCTGCTCGAGCGCTTCCCGCACATCCGCCTCGTCGGTCTCGACCGCGACACCGACGCCCTCCGCATCGCGGGGGAGAGGCTCGCACGCTTCGCCGACCGGGTCACGCTTGTGCACACGGTCTACGACGAGATCGGACTGCATGCGCAGGGGGCCGCCGGCATCCTCTTCGATCTCGGCGTCTCATCGCTGCAGCTGGACGAAGCGGAACGCGGCTTCGCGTATTCCAAGGATGCTCCGCTGGACATGCGGATGGATCAGACCAAGGGCATCACCGCAGCCGAGGTCATCGCGACCTACAACGAGGGCAACCTCCGCCGCATCTTCGAGCGCTACGGCGAGGAGAAGCTCGCCGGACGGTACGCGCGGTTCATCATCGCCGCCCGCGAGAAGCAGCCGATCACCCGTTCCGGTGAACTCGTCGAGATCCTCATCGCCGCGACGCCCGCCGCTGCGCAGCGCGCGGGACACCCGGCGAAGCGCGTCTTCCAGGCGCTGCGCATCGAGGTGAACGCCGAGCTCAACGTGCTCGCCGACGCGATCCCGGCCGCGATGGACGCCCTGGCGCCGAGCGGACGCATCGTGGTCATGTCGTACCAGTCCCTCGAGGACAGGCTCGTCAAGCAGGCGTTCGCCGCCGGTGCGGCATCCACCGCCCCGCGCGGCCTCCCGGTCGAGCTTCCGGAGCACGCGCCACGATTCCGCATCATCACCCGGGGCGCGGAACTCGCCGACGACGACGAGCGCGCACGCAATCCTCGGGCGATCCCGGTGCGCCTGCGCGCCGCCGAGAAGGTGCGGGAGAACTCATGAGCCTGAACGCCGCCGTCCGTCCGAACCGGTCCGCACCCGAGGCTCCCGCCCGTACTCCCCGCCGCACCCTGCAGCCCGTCACCGGGACGCCGCAGCGTCGCCGCCCGAGGCTCGCCTACGCGCTGCTGGCCGTCGGGGGAGCGCTCGCGATCGGTGCGGCCCAGATAGGGCTCTCGCTCGCGATCACCCAGGATTCGTTCACGCTCGCCGGACTCACCTCGCAGCAGCACGAGCTCGACCTGCGCACCGATGCGCTGCAGGAGGACCTCACCGGGATGAGCTCCCCGCAGTCGCTCGCGACGAGCGCCGCGGCGCTGGGCATGGTGGTGGCGGGTTCGCCTGCGTACCTGAGACTGAGCGACGGCGCGGTGTTCGGGCAGGGGACCGGCGCGGCCGGCGCGTCGACGATCGATCCGACCGGCGCGGGCGCGGTGGGCAACGCACTCCTCAACGACGTCCCGGTCAACGCGTCGACAGCGGACGACGACACTCCGGACGCACCGTCGGGCCAATCGATGCAGGAGCTCCCGCCGGCCATCACCGACGGCCTCCCGAGTCCGAGCACACGATAGCCACGACCCCACCGACCACCCCGAGCTGACGGAGAGCATCCATGACGACACGAGCCACCCGGACGCCTCGGCGACGCACGGTCGTCGCTCTGGCGGTGATCCTCGCGGTCCTCGGGGCGTTCGTCGTCCGACTCGTGGACATACAGGTGGTCAAGGCCGACGAGCACGTCGCCCAGTCGATGGAGTACATCGCGCACGGCACGGCCATCCCCGGTCAACGCGGATCGATCGTCGACGCCGACGGCTCGGTGCTCGCCGAGAGCGTGCTGGTGTACGACGCGCAGCTCAGCCCGCAGGTCATCCGCCTGCTGGAGGAGGACGAAAAGAACCCGCCGGCGCTGCCCTGGGCGGAGGCGTCCACGCGCATCGCGGAGATCATGGGCCTGGACGCCGACAAGCTCCGCGCCGACGTCGCGGCGGTGCTCGCGGACAACCCCGACTCGCAGTACTTTCCGCTCGTGAAGGGGCTGAGCACCGAGAAGTACATCCAGCTGCGCGACCTCAAGATCTCTTCCTACCTGCAGATGAAGCCTCGCGAGGTCAGGGTCTACCCGAACGGCGCCGTGGCCGGGAACCTCCTGGGCTTCCTCGACGGCACGAGCACCGCTCAGGCCGGCGTCGAGAAGATGGACGAGAAGTGCCTGGCTCCGACCGACGGTGAGGAGTCGTACCGCACAGGCAAGAACGGCGTGGTCATCCCGGGCAGCGAGAGCAGGACAGACGCGGTCGACGGCGGCTCGGTGCAGCTGACCATCAACAGCGACCTGCAGTGGTACATGCAGCAGATGATCGCCGAAGAGGCGCAGACCCAGGGCGCCAAGGGCGGCACCGTCACGGTGGTCGAGGTCGGCACGGGCAAGATCCGCGCCGCGGCCGAATGGCCCACCATGGACCCCAACGACCTCAACGCCTCGTCGCCCGACACCTGGGGCAGCAAGCTCTTCACCTACCCGTTCGAGCCGGGCTCGACGTTCAAGCCGGTCACCGCCGCGGCGATCATGGAGAACGCCGGCGTCACGATGACGACCCCCACGGTGTCGGCGTCGTCGCACGAGAAGTTCGAGAACGGCGCCGTCATCAACGACGCCTTCGTGCACCCGACCTTCCAGTACACGCTCGCGGGCGCCCTCATCGACTCGTCGAACGTGGCGCTGTCGAAGTTCGGCACCATGGTCAGCCCCGACGTGCGCCACGACTACCTCGAGCGCTTCGGCGTCGGGACCAAGACGATCGGCTTCCCCGACGAGACGAGCGGACTGCTGCATCCCACGAGCGAGTGGGACAACCAGTCGCTGTACACGACCACCTTCGGGCAGTACTTCACGGTGACGGCCCCGCAGCTCGCCGGTGCCTACCAGGCGATCGCGAACGGCGGCGAGAAGATCGGTCTCTCGCTCATCGAGTCCTGCACCAGGCCGGACGGAACCGTCGTCACCCCCGACGCTCCGGAGCACGAGCAGATCATCAAGACCCAGACGGCCGCAGATCTCACCCGGATGCTCGAGAACGTCGCCGTCCAGGGCGGCAACGCCGAACGCATCCAGGTCCCCGGCTACCGCGTGACCAGCAAGACCGGTACCGCACAGATCCCCGACGGCAACGGCGGCTACAAGTCGGGCGTCTACTACACGAGCATGGTGGGCTTCGCCCCGGTCGACGACCCCCAGTACGTCGTCGTGGTCACACTCGACGAGCCGACTAGAATTACATCGTCTGCCGCCACCGCATCGGCCTTCCAGAAGGCGATGACCCAGACCATGAAGACCTACCGCGTGATGCCGTCCTCCACTCCGATGGACGCACCGCTCCCGAAGTTCGAATAGCCGGCGCCCCGCCGCGCCTGGAGACGTCATGATCGCCCTGTCGCTTGCTGAGATCGCCACCGTCCTCGGGGGTGATCTCCGTCTCGCGGGTCCCGCGACCGCCGAGACCATCGTCGACGGGATCGTCGACACCGATTCCCGAGAGATGGGTCCCGGCTCGATCTTCGTCGCGAAGCCCGGTGCCGAGACCGACGGGCACCGGTTCGTGGGCGCAGCGCGCGAGACGGGCGCGGCTCTCGCGATCGTCGAGCACGTGGTCGACGAGGACATCCCGCAGATCGTGGTCCCCGACGCCGTGACCGCCCTCGCGGATCTGGCCCGTGAGGTCGTCGCTCGCGTCCGCGCCGCCGGGGACCTCAGGATCGTGGGCATCACGGGCTCGAACGGCAAGACCACGACGAAGAACTTCCTCGCCCGCATCCTCTCCGACGAGGGCGAGACCGTCGCTCCCATCAAGTCGTACAACAACGAGGTGGGCGCGCCGGTGACGATGCTGCGCGTCACCCACGGCACCCGGTTCCTCGTCAGCGAGTTCGGGGCGGATGCTCCCGGCAGCATCGCACGACTGGCAGGCCTCGTGCATCCCGATGTCGCGGTGGTCCTCATGGTGGGCATGGCCCACGCCGGAGGGTTCGGCGGCATCGAGGCGACGGCGAGGGCCAAGTCCGAGCTCGTCTCGGCGGCCACCTCTTCTGGCACCGCCGTGCTGAACGTGGACGACTTCCGTGTCGCCGCAATGAGCGACCTGGCGACGTCCCGGGGGATGTCGGTCGTCGGTTTCGGGCAGAGCGATGCCGCAGACGTCCGCGCGCACGATGTCGAGGTGACCGCCTCCGGCACGACGTGCGTGGTGGAGGCGGGGGGAGAGCGGATCCCGCTGCGACTCCAGGTGCTCGGTGCACACCACGTGGGCAATGCGCTCGCGGCGATCGCCGCCGCTCGGGTACTCGGAGTCTCGACCGCCGACGCCGTCGCGCGCCTCGAGACCGTCGAGATCGCCGAGCGCTGGCGGATGCAGCCGCTCGGCAACGACCGGGTGCGCATCATCAACGACGCGTACAACGCGAGCCCCGACTCGATGGCGGCAGCGCTGCGCACCCTCGCGCAGATCACCGGCCAGGACGAGCGCACCGTCGCCGTCCTCGGCGCCATGAGCGAGCTCGGCGAGACCGCGGGCGAGGAGCACGACCGGATCGGGCTGCTCGCCGTGCGCCTCAACATCCAGCGCATCGTGGTCGTCGGGCCGGAGGCGCGCCGACTGTTCATCTCCGCGATCGGCGAGGGGTCGTGGGACAGCGAAGCCGTCTTCTTCCCCGACCAGGACGCGGCGTTCGAGTACCTGCGCACGGAGCTGCGTGACGGCGATCGCGTCCTCGTGAAGTCCTCCAACTCCGTGGGCCTGCGGCATCTCGGCGATCGTCTGGGAGAATTGTTCTCGTGAGGTCTCTCATCATGGCGGCCGCGATATCGCTCGCCTTCACCCTGTTCCTGACTCCCGTCTTCCTCCGGCTCTTCCGCAAGTGGGGTTGGGGGCAGGTCATCCGCACCCCCGAAGCGATCGAGAACCCGAGCCACGAGGCCAAACGCGGCACGCCCACGATGGGCGGTGTCATCTTCATCCTCGGCACGATGGTCGGCTACTTCACCGCGACGTACGTCGGCGGCGGCACCCCCGCGCTCTCCGCGCTGCTCGTGCTGTGGCTCATGGTCGGCTTCGGCGCCGTCGGCTTCATCGACGACTACATGAAGGTGCACAGCCAGCGCAGCCTCGGTCTGTCGGGGTGGCGCAAGATCATCGGTCAGCTCGTCGTGATCATCCCGTTCGGCATCGTCGCCCTGAACTTCCCCAACTCGTTCGATCAGACCCCCGCATCCGGATCGATCTCGCTGTTCCGCGACATCCCGTGGCTGAACCTGTTCGCCTTCGCGGCGATCCTCGGATGGGTGCTCTACCTGCTGTGGATCGCGATCATCGGTGTCGCGACGTCCAACAGCGTGAATCTGACGGACGGTCTCGACGGTCTCGCGGCCGGTGCCGGGGTCATCGTCGTCGGCGCCTACAGCCTGATCGCCTTCTGGCAGTTCAAGCAGTCGTGTGTGGGGGAGGGCGTCGAGAAGGCGGCGTTCAGCGGATGCTACGAGGTCCGTGACCCGTTCAGCCTCGCGATCATCGCCGCGTCGGTCGCCTCGAGCCTGATCGGGTTCCTGTGGTGGAACGCACCCAAGGCGAAGGTCTTCATGGGCGATGTCGGATCGATGGCGATCGGCGGCGTGATCACCGCGATGGCGATCCTCACCCGCACCGAGCTGCTGCTCTTCATCATCGCCGGCGTGTTCGTCATGGCCTCGGGGTCGGTCATCCTGCAGCGCGGCTACTTCAAGATCACTCGCGGAAAGCGACTGTTCCTGATGAGCCCCTTCCACCATCATCTCGAGATGCGCGGATGGTCCGAAGTGACCATCGTGGTGCGCATGTGGATCATCGCCGGTCTCCTGGCCGTGTCGGCTGTCGGTCTGTTCTATGTGGAATGGCTGACCCGTGTCGACTGACGCCAGGCTCGCGACGTTGACCAGCTGGCACGCCGACTGGTCCGGCCTGCGCGTCGCGGTGCTCGGCCTGTCGATGACGGGCTTCTCGGTCGCCGACACGCTCACCGAGCTCGGCGCCGACGTGCTCGTGCTCAGCGAGTCCGCCGAAGAGGAGTACGCCCGGCTGCTTCCGGTGATCGGGGCCCGCCTGGAGCTCGGTCCGCTCGCGACGGTGCCCGCCGCTCTGAGCGGATTCGATCCCGAGGTGATCATCGCCTCTCCCGGGTTCTCGCCCGCACATCCCGTGATCCGCTGGGCGCAGGAGTCCGGCATCGCTCTGTGGGGCGACGTCGAACTCGCCTGGCGTGTGCGCGACAAGGTGCGGCGAGCGGACGGCTCGTCCGCCGACTGGGTGCTGATCACCGGCACGAACGGCAAGACGACGACCACTCAGCTCACCGCGTCGCTGCTCGTCGAGGGCGGGCTGCGCGCCGCCCCCTGCGGCAACATCGGAGTGCCGATCCTCGATGCGGTGCGAGACCCCGAGGGCTTCGACGTGCTGGTGGTCGAGCTGTCCAGCCATCAGCTCTGGTATCTCGGCCGGTCGCGCGCCGAGGGTGAGCTGTACCCGCACGCGTCCGTGTGTCTCAACCTCGCGGACGATCATCTCGTGTGGCACGGCAGCGCCGATGCCTACCGCGATGCGAAGGCGATCGTGTACCGGAACACCCGCGTCGCGTGCGTCTACAACAAGGCCGATGCCGCGACGCGCATGATGGTCGAGGAGGCCGAGGTGGTCGAGGGGGCGCGTGCCGTCGGGTTCGACCTCGGGATCCCCGGTCCCAGCGACCTCGGCGTGGTGGAGGGGCTGCTCGTCGACAGGGCGTTCCTCGACGACAGAGCGCGCAGCGCGCTCGAGCTCACCACCGTCGCCGACCTGGAGCGGGTCGGTCTCGCGGCTCCGCACATCGTGCAGAACATCCTGGCCGCAAGCGCGCTCGCCCGGTCGCTGGGAGTCGAGCCGGAGGCGATCCACGCCGCGCTGCAGTCCTTCCGCCTCGACGAGCACCGCATCCAGGTCATCGCGCGCTATGGGGGCATCACCTGGGTGGACGACTCGAAGGCGACCAACCCGCATGCCGCGGCCTCGTCGCTGCGCGCATACCCGGGAGCGATCTGGGTCGTCGGCGGCGACCTCAAGGGCGTCGACATCGGCGAGCTCGTCGCGTCGGTCGGTGCGACGGCCAAGGCGGCGGTCGTGATCGGCGTCGAGCGCGGATCGGTGGTCGCGGCATTCGAGCGACACGCGCCGACGGTCCCGGTGTTCGAGGTGGATGCTGGCGAGACTGATCACGTCATGAATCGCGTCGTGGAGATCGCCGCGGGGATCGTCGAGGGTGAGGGCACAGTCCTGCTGGCCCCCGCAGCGGCATCCTTCGACCAGTTCTCCGGCTACGCGGATCGCGGACACCGCTTCGCCGAGGCGGTGCGGGACTGGATAGACCGGGGGAACGCCGATGACTCAGGTCGCACGCCCCCCACGGTCTGAGTCCGGAGGCGGGGGATGAGCGGTCTCGCCGCTCGCGTCTCGCTCGGTCGGAGGTTCACCCCGGTCTCCACCGAATTCCTCATGATCGCGTCGGCCGCGCTGATGCTGACGATCTTCGGACTCGTGATGGTGCTCTCGGCGACCAGTGCCACCGCGGTCGCCAGCGGCGAGAATCCGATGGACGGCGCCCTGCGCCAGGGCATCTTCGCCGTCCTCGGCGTCCCGCTCATGTTCCTGATCTCGCGACTGCCGATCGCCTTCCTGAAGAAGATGGCGTGGCCTGCGCTCTTCGGTGCGGTCGCCCTCCAGCTGCTCGTCTTCACCCCCCTCGGCATCGAGGACGGCGGCAACCGCAACTGGATCATGGTCGCGGGCTTCACCCTGCAGCCGTCGGAGTTCCTCAAGCTCGCCCTCGCCCTCTGGATCGGCTTCGTGCTGATGCGCAAGCACACCATGCTCGGCACCTGGCACCAGGTCTTCATCCCCGTCGTGCCCGTCGGGGCGCTCGCGATCGGCACGGTCATCGCGGGCAAGGACCTCGGGACGGCGATGGTGCTCGTGATCGTCCTGCTCGGGTGCCTGTTCTTCTCCGGCGTGAAGCTGCGGCTGTTCATCCTGCCCGTGCTCCTCGGGGTCGTGTCGGTGATCGCTCTCGCCATCACCAGCCCCGACCGGATGCGGCGCATCACCGCGACCTGTTCCGACATGTCGGCCTACACGGGGGACTGCTACCAGTCGATCCACGGCATCTGGGGCATGGCCTCGGGCGGGATCTTCGGCGTCGGTCTGGGCAACTCGCAGGAGAAGTACGGGTGGCTGCCCGCCGCGGGCAACGACTTCATCTTCGCGATCGTCGGCGAGGAGCTCGGTCTGATCGGATGCATCGTCGTGCTCGCGCTCTTCACGCTGTTCACGGTCGGCGCCTTCCACATCATCCGCAAGACGGCCGACCCGTTCATCCGCGTCGCCGCCGGCGGGATCACGGTCTGGATCACCGGCCAGGCCGTCTTCAACGTCGGCGTCGTGATCGGTCTCTTCCCTGTCATGGGAGTTCCGCTGCCGTTCATGTCACAGGGCGGCACCGCGCTGCTCGCCGTGCTCATCGCCTGCGGAGTGCTGCTCTCCTTCGCCCGCACCATCCCCGCCGTCGAGGCTCAGGCTCCTCTGCGGAACGCATCAGTGGGGCGGGGTAGGGTCGCACGGTGACCTCGTACCTTCTCGCCGGCGGTGGCACCGCCGGTCACGTCAACCCCCTGCTCGCCGTCGCCGACGGACTGCGGGCCAGGGATGCCGACGCCGATGTGCTCGTGCTCGGCACCGCCGAGGGACTCGAGTCCCGACTCGTCCCCGCCCGCGGCTATGAGCTTCTGATCGTCGACAAGGTGCCCTTCCCGCGCCGTCCGAACCGGCAGGCGACATCTTTCCCCGCCCGATTCCGCCGCGCGATCGCTCAGGTCCGCGACCACATCCGGGCCCATGACGTGGATGTCGTGGTGGGCTTCGGCGGCTACGCCGCCGCTCCGGCCTACGTCGCGGCCCGTCGCGAGGGCGTGCCCTTCGTCGTGCACGAGGCGAACGCCAAGCCGGGACTGGCCAACGTCCTCGGCGCGCGAGGGGCCGCGGCCACCGGAGTCGCCTTCGGCGGCACCCGTCTGCGCGGCAGCGAGGTGGTGGGCATGCCTCTGCGCCGTGAGGTCATCGAGCTCGATCGCGCGGCAGCCCGCGACGAGGCGGCGGTGCACTTCGGACTCGACGCCGCCCGGCCTGTGCTGCTCGTCTTCGGCGGTTCGCTCGGTGCTCAGCGCCTCAATGACGCGCTCGCGGATTCATGGGGAGACATCCTCGCCACCGGCTGGCAGCTGCTCCATGTCACGGGGGAGCGCAGCGACCTCGTCGACCCCGAGGTACCCGGATACGCGTTGCGGCGCTACGTGGATCGGATGGATCTCGCGTTCGCCCTCGCCGACCTGATCGTCTCGCGCTCCGGCGCCGCCACGGTCAGCGAGATCAGCGCGCTGGGCATCCCCGCCCTGTACGTGCCGTACTCGGTGGGCAACGGCGAGCAGCGGCTCAACGCCGCGTCGGCCGTCGCCGTCGGAGCGGCACGCCTGCTCGACGACGCGTCGTTCGACGGCGATGCCGTGCGCCGCATCGTGATCCCCGTCCTGAACGATCCGGCGCGGATCGCGGAGATGGCGGCGGCCGCCGAGAAGGTCGGGACGCGCAGCGGCACCGAGAACGTGATCGCCCTCGTGGATCGCGCACTCGGCGTCTCCTGACCGTGCCTCCGACGGCGTCGCGCCGCCGAAACGTCCCTACCGAAAAGTAGACTGAATCCGACATGATCAGACCTGACCTCTCCCTCCCGATCCCCGAGTCGATCTCCTCCGCCCACTTCATCGGCATCGGTGGTTCCGGCATGAGCGGCCTCGCCAGGATGTTCCTGGACGCGGGCATCCGGGTGTCCGGGAGCGACCGCGCCGACAGCGACAATCTGCGCGCCCTCGCGGCCGCCGGGGCGGTCGTCCATGTGGGGCACGACGCGGCTCACCTCGGCGATGCCGACACCGTGGTGCACACCGGCGCGATCTGGCCCGAGAACCCGGAGTTCGTCACGGCGAAGGAGCGCGGCCTGCACGTGATCCACCGTTCGCAGGCACTGCACTGGCTCATCGGTTCGCGCCGACTGGTCTCGGTCGCAGGCGCGCACGGCAAGACAACGTCGACCGGCATGATCGTGACGGCTCTGCAGGCACTCGGCGCGGATCCGAACTTCGTCAACGGCGGCGTCATCGAACAGCTCGGCATCTCCAGTGCGACGGGCACGGGGGAGCTGTTCGTGATCGAGGCCGACGAGTCCGACGGCACCTTCCTGCTCTACGACACGGCCGTGGCGCTCATCACCAACGTCGACCCCGATCACCTCGACCACTACGGTTCCGACGAGGCGTTCCACGATGCGTTCGTCCGCTTCGCCGATGCCGCGACCGAGGCCGTCGTCATCTCCAGCGACGACCCGGGGGCATTGCGGGTCGGGGCAGGGTTGTCGCATCCGCACGTCCTCACCTTCGGACAGGCGGAGGATGCCGACGTCCGCGTCGCCGACATCGTGGCAGCGGGGCCCGTCTCCGCGACGATCAGTCGCGGCGACGAGAGCGTCCGTCTGCAGCTGGCCGTGCCGGGAGTGCACAACGCGATCAACGCGGCGGGTGCCATCACGGTCCTCCTCGCCGTCGGCTTCGGGCTCGCCGAGTCCGCGCGTGCCGTCGAAGGCTTCGCCGGCACGGTGCGTCGTCTCGAGCAGCACGGAGTCGAACGCGGTGTGACGGTCTACGACGACTACTCGCATCACCCGACCGAGGTGCGCGCGGCGCTCGAGGCCATGCGCTCCCTCGCAGGCGCCGGTCGCATCATCGCGATCCAGCAGCCGCACACCTATTCGCGCACGCAGCACATGTTCCAGGAGTTCGCCGACGTGCTCGAGGCCCACGCCGATCACACGGTGATGCTCGACGTCTACGGTGCGCGGGAGGATCCGGTCCCCGGCGTCACGGGCGAGCTGGTGAGTGGCGCATTCCGCGACCCCGCGCACGTGCACTACGTGGCGGACTGGCAGCAGGCGGCCGACTACACGGCATCCGTCGCGCGTGAGGGCGACTTCGTCGTGACTCTCGGCTGCGGCAACGTCTACCAGATCATCCCGCAGGTGCTCGAGTCGCTGCGCACCACCGGGGCCTAGCCGATGCGGCGTCCACCTGCGCTCCCCACCCCGCCCGCGGGGGCCGCAGACGGCGGCAGCGCGTCGCGACGCCGTGGCGCGGGTCGGGCATCTCGTGCGCAGGGCGACGACCCCACCACACGCACCGGTGCGGATCAGCCCGTGGGCTCGCAGGCCGACGGTGCGGACGAGACCGTGCAGGAGGCGTCGGATCGGCCGACGTCCACGCGTGACGTGTGGCGCGCGGCCCGAGCGCGCCGCAAGGCGCTGAGAGCCGAGATCCGGCGATTCACGCAGCGGTCGCGTCGTCGCCGCATCATCTGGCTGAGCACCGTCGTCGCGATCGCCGTGGTGGTGGGCGGCACGGTGATCGCGGCGTACAGCCCGCTCTTCGCGGTCGAGAAGGTCACGGTCGTCGGCGCCTCGACCCTCGATCCTGCCGCGGTCGAGACCGCTCTGGCGGGGCAGGTGGGCACGCCTCTGGCGCTCGTCGACTCGAGCGAGGTGAAGGCGGCCCTGCTGGCCTTCCCGCTGATAGAGACCTACGCGCTCGAAGCGAAGCCTCCGCATGACCTGACGGTGAGGATCGTCGAGCGGACCCCCGTCGGCGTCATCCGCTCGGATGCGGGGTACACGCTGGTCGATGCGGCGGGCGTCGCGCTCTCCACGACATCGGATCAGCCGGAGGGGCAGCCCCTGCTCGACATCGAGGGCGGCACGGATTCGGCCGCGTTCGAGAGCGCCGGACTCGTCATACGGTCCGTCCCTGCGGATCTGCGCGCATCTCTCACCGGAGTCAGAGCGACGACGGCCGACGACGTGACGCTCACGCTGAACACCGGACTGACCGTCGTGTGGGGGAGCTCGGAGAACTCGCCGATGAAGAGCGAGGTCCTCTCGAAGACGTTGATCGGCAATCCCGGGGCGTCCTCCATCGACGTCACGTCGCCGCACGCCGTCGTCGTCGGCTGACTTTCGGCGTCAAACGGGCGACACGCCCGTGTCGCTGCGTGCGCGCGTGTGCATCGCGCTTACCTTCGAACAAGAGAAACCAATACCGGGAAATACTTTACACCTCTAGTTGAGGTTTAAGGTTCAAGCCCTGGATTCTCACCCATAGACAGGCTCGACTACTCGGAGGCCGGCCATGAGCCAGAACCAGAACTACCTCGCCGTCATCAAGGTCGTCGGCGTCGGCGGTGGCGGCGTCAACGCCGTCAACCGCATGATCGACCTCGGTCTTCGCGGAGTCGAGTTCATCGCCGTGAACACCGACGCCCAGGCGCTGCTCATGAGCGACGCCGACGTCAAGCTCGACGTCGGTCGCGAGCTCACCCGTGGTCTCGGCGCAGGAGCCGACCCCGAGGTGGGGCGCCGCGCCGCGGAAGACCACGCGGAAGAGATCGAGCAGGCGCTCACGGGAGCCGACATGGTCTTCGTGACCGCGGGCGAGGGAGGCGGAACCGGAACCGGTGGAGCTCCCGTCGTCGCACGCATCGCGAAGTCGATCGGCGCGCTGACCATCGGCGTCGTCACCAAGCCGTTCTCGTTCGAGGGCCGTCGCCGTCAGAGTCAGGCCGAGGCCGGCGTGGTGAAGCTCAAGGAAGAGGTCGACACCCTCATCGTGGTGCCGAACGACCGTCTCCTCGAGATCAGCGACCGCGGCATCTCGATGATCGAGGCCTTCGCCACGGCCGACCAGGTGCTCCTCGCGGGTGTCCAGGGCATCACCGACCTCATCACGACGCCGGGTCTGATCAACCTCGACTTCGCGGACGTCAAGTCCGTCATGCAGGGTGCGGGATCCGCACTCATGGGAATCGGATCCGCCCGCGGCGCCGACCGGGCGATCAAGGCCGCAGAGCTGGCCGTCGAATCGCCGCTCCTCGAGGCGAGCATCGAGGGAGCGCACGGCGTGCTGCTCTCGATCCAGGGTGGATCGAACCTCGGCATCTTCGAGATCCACGACGCCGCTGACCTCGTCAAGGAGGCAGCGCACCCCGAGGCGAACATCATCTTCGGTACCGTCATCGACGACACGCTCGGCGATGAGGTGCGCGTCACCGTGATCGCCGCCGGTTTCGACAGCGGCGAGCCGTCGCTCCGCCTCGACCCGATGGTCGTCACGCGTCCCGCCGCCGCGAGCACGCTGCCCGAGGTGACGCTGTCGAAGGACGAGGAGAGCACGCCCGCCGCAGAGCCTGCCGCACCGGAGCGCGTGCAGCAGCGCGTCGCGACGACCAGCATCGAGCCGGCCTTCGCCGACGACGACATCGACATCCCCGAATTCCTGAAGTGACGGACGGCCCCGGCCAGAGCCGTTCGGCTCTGGCCGCACGGCTGTCGGCGATCGACGAACGGATCGCAGACGCGGCGCGCCGAGCGGATCGCGACCCCTCGGAGATCACCCGGATCGTCGTGACGAAGTTCCACCCCGCGTCCCTCGTGCGCGACCTGCACGCGCTGGGGGTCCGCGAGGTGGGGGAGAATCGTCAGCAGGAGCTCACATCGAAGGTCTCCGAGGTGGGCGACCTGGATGTCCGCTGGCACTTCATCGGGCAGGCGCAGACCAACAAGGCGTCGGCGATCCGTCGGAGCGCGGATGCCGTGCACTCGCTCGATCGGGCGAAGCTGGCGGACGCCCTGCACCGGGTGGCCGAGGATGATGAGCCGCTCGACGTGCTGATCCAGGTGAACCTCACGAAGGACGAAGGGCGCGGCGGGATCGAGCCCGCCGACGCGTCGACCCTCGCCGAGCACATCCTGTCGTTGTCCTCGCTGCGGCTGCGCGGCGTGATGGCCGTCGCTCCGCTCGACGAGGAGCCGGCATCCGCCTTCTCCCGGCTGCGGGTGGTGGCCGATCAGGTGCGCCTGCTCGAGCCGTCCGCGACCTGGATCTCGGCCGGGATGACCGGCGATTTCGTCGAGGCCATCGACGCGGGCGCGACACACCTGCGGATCGGCTCCGCAATCACGGGCCCCCGCCCCGACCGGGGTTAACCTGTGAACAGACCAACCCGACTCGTTCGAACCGGAGGACACGATGGGTAACCCGCTGAAGAAGACCATGGTGTATCTCGGCCTCGCCGATGAGGAAGAGGTCTACGAAGAGCCGGCTCCCGCTCGCGCCCAGCGCGAGCGTGACCGCGACCGTGACCGTGATCGGGAAGAGCCCGCGCCGGCCCCCGTCACCCAGCTGCGGCGCCCCGTCGCCGTGCGTCAGCCCGCAGGAGGGGCAGTGAACGAGATCCTCACCGTGCACCCGAAGCAGTACCGCGATGCGCAGCTCATCGCCGAGAGCTTCCGCGAGGGTGTCCCGGTCATCATCAACCTCTCCCAGATGAGCGACGCCGACGCTCGCCGTCTGATCGACTTCGCGTCCGGGCTCTCGCTCGGCCTCTACGGCCGCATCGAGCGGGTCACCTCGAAGGTGTTCCTGCTCTCTCCGGAGAACATCTCGGTGTCCGGCCACGGGGGAATCGCCCACGCAGACGCCGAGTCTGCGGGCTTCGACCAGTCGTAGACCGTGGGGATCGTCGTCTCCATCATCGCCAGCATCGTCCATCTGGCGCTCCTGCTGTATCTGATCGTGCTGTTCGCGCGACTCATCCTCAGCTACATCCCGCTGTTCAATCGGGAATGGCGGCCCAAGGGCGCCGGCCTCATCGCGGCCGAGCTCGTGTACACCGTCACCGACCCGCCCGTGCGGTTCTTCCAGCGCATCATCCCGCCCCTCCGGATCGGCGGGATCTCTCTGGATTTCGGTTTCTCGATCACCATCCTGATCGTCCTGATCCTGATGAGCATCGTGCGAAACTTCATCTGACAGCCCGGAGATTTCGCCGAGCCCGAGTGTCGTGTCGTCGCGGCTGACAGGCACGGGGGCTATGCTTGGCTCCCAGGTGCGCGCCCCGGGTTCGCGCCACATCTCGACCATGCCATCATCAACACTGGCAACCGAACTCATCGAAGGAGCCACCATGGCACTTACCCCGGATGACGTCGTCACCAAGCAGTTCCAGCACGTCCGTTTCAAGGACGGCTTCGACCCCGACGAGGTCGACGACTTCCTCGACGAGATCGTCATCGAGTGGCGCAAGGCCCTCGAGGAGAACGCCGAGCTCAAGGCCAAGCTGGCAGCATTCGAGTCCGGTGACGCACCCGTCGCCGCCGCGGCTCCTGCTCCCGTCGCCGAGACCCCTGCTCCCGTCGTCGCCGAGGCTCCCGCCCCGGCCGAGCCGACGCCTTCCGGCTCGGCGACCGCCACGGCCGGGATCATCGAGCTCGCACAGCGTCTGCATGACGAGCACGTCGCCGAGGGTGAAGCCAAGCGCGACCAGCTCATCGCCGACGCCGAGGGCGAGGTGAACCGCATCCGCACCGAGGCCGAGGCCAAGCAGCGCGAGGAGTCGGCACGCCTGGAGCGCGAGCGCAACACGCTCGAGGCCCGCATCACCGAGCTCCGCAACTTCGAGCGCGACTACCGCTCGCAGCTGCGCGGATACATCGAGGGCCAGCTCCGCGACCTCGACGAGAAGTCGGGATCCACGGACTCGACTCCGGTCTCCGCGATCGGACTGTAGGTCGTCCCTTTGCCAGGACGCCCCGCCCTTCGTCGGTCGGCGGCCGGCGCGATCGTTGCGATTCTCGCAGCGCTCGTGCTGGCCGCCGATCAGTTTGTGAAGTACCTCACCACCGAGAACCTGCCGCTGCAGGAGCCGGTCCCCGTGCTGGGCGAGTTCCTTCAGCTGTACTACGTCCGCAACCCCGGTGCCGCCTTCTCGCTCGGGTCCGACGTCACGTGGATCTTCACGATCGCACTCGCGGTCGTCGCCTGCGTGATCGTGTGGAAGGCCACAGGCCTCCGCTCCCGGCTCTGGGCCGTCGTGCTCGGCTGCCTCCTCGGCGGTGTGCTGGGCAACCTGACCGATCGCCTGTTCCGCGATCCCGGTTTCCCGATGGGTCATGTGGTCGACATGATCTCCATGCCCTGGATGATGCCGGCGATCTTCAACGTGGCCGACATCTTCATCGTCACCGGCATGATCTCCGTGGCGCTGCTCGTGGTGTTCGGGCTGCGGTTCGACGGCACCCGCGACCGCGATCACGTCGCCGTCGAGACCGATGAAGAGGCCGAGGCCGCCGCTGTCGACGCCGATGCGGAGTCCTCCGCCGCCGAGGCCGGTTCCTCACGCCTCGACGGTACGACGCCGGGTGCGCCCGCGTCGGACGGACGCTGAGCGTGGAGTCCCGCTCTCTCCCCGTCCCCGACGGACTGGAGGGAACGCGCGTCGACGCCGCCTTGGCCAAGATGCTCGGGTTCTCCCGCACGTTCGCAGCGGACGTCGCCGCAGCCGGAGGCGTGCGCCTCGACGGTGTCACGCTCGACAAGTCGGATCGCCTTCGCGGCGGCGGCTGGCTCGAGGTCGAATGGCAGCCGAAGGAGGAGCCGCGCATCATCCCGATCGCGGTCCCCGAGCTGGGCATCGTGTACGACGACGACGACATCGTGGTGGTCGACAAGCCGACCGGCGTCGCCGCTCATCCGTCCCTCGGCTGGGAGGGCCCCACGGTGGTGGGTGCGCTGGCCGCGGCGGGGTTCCGTGTGGCGACGAGCGGCGCGCCTGAACGACAGGGTGTCGTGCACCGACTCGATGTCGGCACGAGCGGGCTCATGGTCGTCGCCAAGAGCGAATCCGCGTACACCGCGCTGAAGCATGCCTTCAAGGAGCGCACGGTCGAGAAGATCTACCACGCGGTCGTGCAGGGGCACCCCGATCCCTTGACGGGGACGATCGAGGCGCCGATCGGACGGCATCCGAACCACTCATGGAAGTTCGCGGTGACGCCGGACGGCAAGCCGTCGGTCACCCATTACGAGACGCTCGAGGCGTTCCCGGGCGCGTCTCTGCTGGAGATCCACCTGGAGACGGGGCGCACGCATCAGATCCGCGTGCACATGGCCGCGCTCCGGCGTCCGTGCGTCGGCGACCCTCTCTACGGCGCGGACCCGACGATGTCGGCACGGCTCGGCCTCACCCGGCAGTGGCTGCACGCGCACAAGCTCGGGTTCTCGCACCCCGCCACGGGGGAGTGGGTGCAGTTCGAGTCGGCTTACCCTGCGGATTTCGAGCATGCGTTGGAGATCCTGCGCGGCGAATAGCCCGTTCCGAGTCGTCCATCCCCGTCGGGAATCGATCGAGATGCTCGACGATGTCCGTGGGGTGCATCAGACTCTCGGCATGAGCATCGAGGTGCGACCGGCGACCGAGTTCGACGACGTGGCCCTTCTCGTGGGGCCGAAGAAGCCGACGTCGAACGTGTGCTTCTGCCTGAGCTATCGGATCGGCAGCAAAGAGAACAATGAGCTGCGAGGCTCCCAGCGCGCGGATCGCGCGCGGGAGCTCTGCCATCAGGACCCGCCTCCCGGCGTGATCGCTTACCTCGACGACGAACCTGTCGGGTGGGCGGCGGTTCATCCCCGCCGGGATACCACGTTCGCGAGGAACAGGCTCATCCCGCACATCGACGACCTCGACGTGTGGTCGCTCTGGTGCGTGCGGGTGCGTCCGGGGCACCGCAGGCAGGGCATATCGCACGCGCTGATCGAGGGGGCCGTCGCGCACGCGAAGAGGCTGGGCGCACCGGCGATCGAGGGATATCCCGTCGACAACCGTGGCGAGAAGGTGAACCTCACGATGGCGTATGTCGGGACGAGGGCGCTGTTCGAGGCGGCGGGATTCACCAAAGCGGCCGACACTCGATCCACGCTCGACGGCTTTCCCCCGGGTGCTCATGCGCCTCGATCTTCGAGGGGCCGGGGCGACCCCTGGGAGCGGCTCCGATGTCGGGGGTCAGCCGTAGACTCGAAGGCATGGCATCCGACTCCTTCGTCCATCTGCACGTGCACAGCGAGTACTCGATGCTCGACGGGGCGGCGAAGATCGCGGCGATGACTCAGGCCGCCGCGGACTACGAGATGCCGGCCATCGCGGTGACCGATCACGGCAACACCTTCGCCGCATTCGAGTTCTACAAGGCCGCCAACGCGGCCGGGGTCAAACCGATCATCGGTCTCGAGGCCTATGTCACCCCGGGCACCCATCGCAGCGACAAGACCCGAGTGCAGTGGGGCTCGCCGGATCAGAAGAGCGATGACGTCTCGGGCTCCGGCGCGTACACCCACATGACGATGTGGAGCGAGACCACCCAGGGGATGCACAACCTCTTCCGCCTCAGCTCGTTGTCGAGCATGGAGGGCTACTACTTCAAGCCCCGCATGGACCGGGAGCTCCTGCAGACGTACGGCAAAGGGCTGATCGCCACGACCGGCTGCCCCTCGGGCGAGATCCAGACCAGGCTGCGTCTCGGTCAGTACGACGCCGCGCGTGCGGCCGCGGCGGAGTTCCAGGACCTGTTCGGCAAGGAGAACTACTTCGCCGAGATCATGGACCACGGTCTGTCCATCGAGCGTCGGGTGATGACCGACCTCATCCGGCTCGCCAAGGACCTGCAGATCCCGCTGGTCGGCACCAACGACTCCCACTACACCCACCAGCACGAGGCCGGCGCGCACGAGGCGCTGCTCTGCGTCCAGTCCGGCTCGACACTCGACGACCCCAATCGGTTCAAGTTCGACGGCGACGGCTACTACATCAAGACCGCAGCCGAGATGCGTCAGCTGTTCCGCGACCACCCCGAGGCGTGCGACAACACGCTGCTGATCGCCGAACGCTGCGAGGTCGAGTTCAACACGGCGGCGAACTACATGCCGCGCTTCCCCGTGCCGGACGGCGAGACCGAAGACAGCTGGCTCATCAAAGAGGTCGAGGCCGGCCTCCACTACCGGTACCCGAACGGAATCCCCGACAAGGTCCGCACGCAGGCGGAGTACGAGACCGGCATCATCCTGCAGATGGGCTTCCCCGGCTACTTCCTCGTCGTCGCCGACTTCATCAACTGGGCAAAGGACAACGGCATCCGCGTCGGACCGGGTCGAGGCTCCGGCGCCGGCTCGATGGTCGCCTACGCGATGCGGATCACCGACCTCGACCCGCTCGAGCACGGTCTGATCTTCGAGCGGTTCCTCAACCCGGACCGCGTCTCGATGCCCGACTTCGACGTCGACTTCGATGATCGTCGCCGCGGCGAGGTCATCGACTACGTGACGCGCAAGTACGGCTCGGAGCGCGTGGCGCAGATCGTCACCTACGGCACCATCAAGTCGAAGCAGGCCCTCAAGGATGCCGGCCGCGTGCTCGGCTTCCCGTTCAGCATGGGTGAGCGTCTCACCAAGGCCAT
Organism: Microbacterium sp. NPDC097977; assembly: GCF_040302605.1. NCBI lineage: Bacteria > Bacillati > Actinomycetota > Actinomycetes > Micrococcales > Microbacteriaceae > Microbacterium > Microbacterium sp. NPDC097977. The sequence continues at coordinate 19,542 of NZ_JBEOUR010000006.1, read as the reverse complement.
GCCGCCTCCCGTCATGGGCAAGGACATGGAGCTCGGCGGCATGTTCGATACGGCGCACAAGCGGTACAAAGAGGCGAGCGAGTTCCGCGCGCTCATCGAGACCGACCCCGAGGCGAAGACGGTCTTCGACCGCGCACTGGGTCTCGAGGGGCTGAAGCGTCAGTGGGGCGTCCATGCCGCGGGCGTGATCATGTCGTCCGAGCCGCTGATCGACATCATCCCGATCATGCGCCGCGAGCAGGACGGCCAGATCGTCACGCAGTTCGACTATCCGTCCTGCGAGTCGCTCGGCCTGATCAAGATGGACTTCCTCGGGCTGCGCAACCTCACGATCATCTCGGACGCCCTCGACAACATCCGCACCAACCGCGGCGAAGAGCTCGACCTCGAGAAGCTGGAGCTCGACGACCGGGGAGCCTACGACCTGCTCGGTCGGGGTGAGTCGCTCGGCGTGTTCCAGCTCGACGGCGGTCCGATGAGATCTCTCATGCGGCTCATGCGGCCCGACAACTTCGGCGACATCTCGGCGCTCATCGCGCTGTACCGGCCGGGGCCCATGGGGGCGAACTCGCACACGAACTACGCGCTGCGCAAGAACGGCCAGCAGCCGATCACTCCCATCCACCCGGAGTTCACCGAGTCGCTGGCCGACATCCTCGACGAGTCCTACGGCCTGATCATCTATCAGGAGCAGGTCATGGCCATCGCCCAGCGCGTGGCGGGGTTCTCGCTCGGACAGGCCGACATCCTGCGTCGCGCGATGGGAAAGAAGAAGAAGTCCGAGCTCGACAAGCAGTTCGAGGGCTTCCAGGCCGGCATGCACGCCAACGGCTACTCCGACGGCGCCGTCAACGCGATCTGGGAGATCCTGCTCCCGTTCTCCGACTACGCCTTCAACAAAGCGCACTCGGCCGCGTACGGGGTGGTCTCGTACTGGACCGCGTACCTCAAGGCGCACTACCCCGCCGAGTACATGGCGGCGCTGCTCACCAGCGTCGGCGACTCGAAGGACAAGATGGCGCTGTACCTCAACGAGTGCCGACGGATGGGTATCAAGGTGCTTCCCCCTGACGTCTCCGACTCCATCAACTACTTCGCGGCCGTGGGCGACGACATCCGCTTCGGCCTCGGAGCGGTGCGCAACGTCGGAAGCAACGTCGTCGAAGGCATCGTGAAGGCCCGCAAGGGCGAGCGGTTCACGTCGTTCCACCACTTCCTCGAGAAGGTGCCGCTTCACGTCTCGAACAAGCGCACCGTGGAGTCGCTGATCAAGGCCGGTGCGTTCGACTCGCTGGGAGACACGCGCCGCGCGCTGCTCGAAGTGCATGAGGACGCGGTCGAGGCCGCCGTCGACCGCAAACGCAACGAGGCGCAGGGAGCGATCGGATTCGATTTCGACAGTCTGTACGACGGGCTCGAGGAGGTCGCCCCCGCCAAGGTGCCGCCGCGTCCGGAGTGGATCAAGAAGGACAAGCTCGCCTTCGAGCGCGAGATGCTCGGACTCTACGTCTCGGACCATCCGCTCGCCGGTCTCGAGGTCCCGTTGGCGAAGCACGCGTCGATCTCGATCCATGTCCTCAACAACTCCGACGACGTGCAGGACGGCGACCAGGTCACCGTCGCCGGGCTCGTCACGAGCGTGCAGCATCGCGTCGCGAAGGCCAGCGGGAACCCGTACGGCATGATCACGATCGAGGACTTCAACGGCGAGGTGACGGTCATGTTCATGGGAAAGACCTACACCGAGTTCCAGCACGTCCTGCAGCAGGACTCGATCCTGGCCGTGCGCGGTCGGGTGTCGCGCCGTGATGACGGGCTCAACCTGCATGCCCAGTCGGCGTTCGCCCCCGATGTGGGGTCCTTCGACGCAGCGGGCCCGCTGTCGCTCGTGCTCGCCGAACAGCGTGCGACCGAGCGGGTCATGAACGAGCTCGCCGAGGTGCTGCGGCGCCACAACGGCGAGACCGAGGTGGTGCTGCGGGTGCACCGCGGGAACACCGCGAAGGTGTTCGAGGTCCCCATGCCGGTCAAGGTCACGGCTGATCTGTTCGGAGATCTGAAGTCCCTCCTCGGACCCACCTGCCTGGGGTGACCGCGGTCCCGTGAGGGGCGTCTTCCGGTGAGGACCTCACGGACGCACCGGGTAGTATCAGGACGCGTTCGGGTGCGGGCGTCAGAAGCTCTGCACCGTGGCGAAAGGACCCTCCCCATGAGCACGGAATCACCCTTCCTCAGCGGCGCCGGCACGGATGCCGATGACCGGACGGCGTCGACGGAGCACACGGCCGACGAGGTCTTCTCCGACGACGACGGCGTGCTGTACGACGAGGAGGTGACGCCGGAGTTCGGCATCATCGGATTCACTCTGCGCGAGCTGCTGATCGTGGGCGTCTGGGCCATCGCGTTCATCGCGTCGTTCTTCCCGCACCTCGGCGGTGTCTCGATCTGGGGCACCGGGATCCAGTGGGTGCTCCCGGTCGGAGTCCCGACCGCCGCGGTCTTCCTGCTCATCCTGCGACGTTTCTCGCCCGACGGGATCCGCCGGGTCGGCTCGCTGGGGATCGATCAGTTCGCCTCGGTCGCGTTCTCCGTCGCCGCCGTCTACTGGCTCGGAGCGCTGTGGAGCGCCGTGACCGTCGCGATCGAGATCGGAGCCTTCGGACTCTCCTGGAACGGTGTCGTCCAGCTCGTCGCTGCACTGGCGCTCGTGGTGCTGACGGTCTTCGCGCCCCTGGTGCCGGGGCTCAAGGAGGACTTCCAGGGTCGACTGGTCACACTCGCCCACCGCAATGCCAACCCCGTCCGTCCGGTGATCCCGCGTCCTCGACCCGAGCCGACGGCCGCCCCCGTCGCAGCTGACTCCGCTCCGGGCGCGGCGGACTCCGCCCCGGTCGCAGCGGACGCCACGGCAGGTGAGTCTCCGCAGGATTCGTCCTGGACGACGGATGCGTCCGCCCAGGAGCAGCAGGCTCCCGTTCAGGAGCCGCAGGCTCCCGTGCAGGAAGCGGAGGCTCCCGCCCAGGACTGGGAGGCTCCCGCCCAGGACTGGCAGGCTCCCGCCCAGGAGCCGCTGGCGTCCGAGTCCGCGCAGCCCGCCGGTGACCACGCTCTGTTCGTGGAGCCCACCCTCGCGGCTGATCCGGTCCAGACGGATGATCTCGGCGCCGGCTCCGGGCAGGCTCCCGTCGTCGGGGATGCTTCGGCGAGCTCGGCCACGCCGGCGTACACCACCACGCCGCTTCCCGCCGGCGGGCTCGACGTCGAACTCTCGGGGGAGCACGCCACGGACGAGGTCGCCCGGATCGATCTCGCCGAGCAGGTACCGCTCGCCGCGCACGCCTCCGGGGGCGGCACGGGCACCGAGGACGCCACCGCTGACGAGGAGTACGTGCCGACCTACTCCCGACGGTCCCGGGGCCAGACGCAGGAGATCCTCTCGGACACCGGCAGCATCGAGTCCCTGCTGGGGGCCACGGCGTACGACGTCTCGTCCCCGCGCACCGTCGCTCTTCCCACCATCGACGACGAGGACGATCGCGACGAGACGGCGGCTCACGCCGCGATGACGGCCGCGCAGCCGTTCTGGATCCTCGCGCAGACCGAACGCGACGTCCATGACGAGCGAGGCGACGCGATCTTCCGGATCGGCCCGAGCGCCTGGGCCCTGGTCATCGAAGACCGTGGCGGCGCCTACGTCATCCGACACGACGACGGTCGCATCGGTTACCTGCACGACATCGCTGACATCACGAAGGGCTGATCTTGCGCACGATCGATCTGCGGGGGCGCGAGCTCTCGCCGGCTGACATGCTCGCGGCGGTTCCGCGCGCCACCCAGGCCAGGGCCGAGGCCCTCGACACGGCGGCGCGCATCGTCGACGATGTCCGAGAGCGCGGCGAGGAGGCGCTGCGGGAGCAGGCGGAGCGGTTCGACGGGGTCGTCGGCCACGATCTCCGCGTTCCGGCGGCGCACATCGAGGAGGCGATGGCGAGCCTCGACCCCGAGGTCCGTGCCGCTCTCGACGAGGCGATCCGCCGCGTCCGCATCGCCTCTGCCGCCCAGGTGCCGGCGTCCCAGGTGACGCGCATCGGCGCCGGGGCGACCATCACGCAGCGCTGGCAGCCGGTGCATCGAGCGGGCGTCTACATCCCCGGCGGGAAGGCGGTCTACCCGTCGAGCGTGATCATGAACGTCGTCCCCGCGCAGGTCGCGGGGGTGGAGCAGATCGCCCTCGCATCCCCGCCGCAGCGCGACCAGGACGGGCGCGTGCACCCGACGATCCTCGCCGCAGCGGGCCTGCTCGGCATCACCGAGGTGTACGCGGTGGGCGGCGCGGGAGCGATCGGCGCCTTCGCGTACGGGGTCGCCGGCATCGGGCTGGATCCGGTGGACGTGCTGTCCGGCCCCGGTAACAACTACGTCGCCTCCGCGAAGCGCGCGGTGGCCGGTGTCGTCGGCACGGACTCCGAGGCGGGTGCCACCGAGATCCTCGTCGTCGCGGACGCCGAGGCGGACCCGCGACTCATCGCCGCAGATCTCGTGAGCCAGGCCGAGCACGACGAGCAGGCCTCCGCGGTCCTGGTCACGGACTCCGCGGATCTGGCTGATCGGGTGGTGGAGGAAGTCCGCACGCGGGCGGCCGCGACCCGGCATGCGGTCCGTGTCGCGGCGGCGCTCGACGGACCGCAGTCCGCGATCGTGCTGGTGGACGACCGTGCGATGGCGGCGGCGTTCAGCAACGCCTACGCTCCGGAACACCTCGAGCTGCACCTGGCGGATGCCGAGGCCGCGGCCGCGTCGTTCACGAGCGCCGGAGCGGTGTTCGTCGGCGATCACACCCCCGTCAGCCTGGGCGACTACATGGCCGGAAGCAACCACGTGCTGCCGACGGGCGGGCAGGCTCGGTACGCACCGGGGCTCGGCGCGTACACGTTCCTGCGTCCGCAGCAGGTCATCGCCTACGACCGTGCCGCGCTGGCCGAGGTTCGCGCCGGCGTCGTCGCTCTCGCCGACACCGAGGTGCTGCCCGCTCACGGTGAGGCGATCGAGGCTCGTTTCACGGCGTAGGATCGGTCAGATGCACTGCCCCTTCTGTCGTCATCCGGATTCCCGGGTCATCGATTCCCGCACCAGCGATGACGGTCTGTCGATCCGTCGACGCCGCCAGTGTCCGGAGTGCGGCGGCCGGTTCACGACCACGGAGACCGCGAGCCTCAACGTCATCAAACGCTCGGGCGTGATGGAGCCGTTCAGCCGCGAGAAGGTGATCTCCGGTGTGCGCAAGGCCTGCCAGGGTCGTCCTGTGACCGAGGCCGATCTCGCCGTGCTCGCTCAGCGCGTCGAGGAGGCGGTGCGCCAGACCGGCGTCTCGCAGCTCGACACCAACGAGATCGGGCTGGCGATCCTCGGGCCGCTGCGCGACCTCGACGAGGTCGCGTACCTCCGGTTCGCGAGCGTCTACCAGGCGTTCGACTCGCTCGACGACTTCGAGAGCGCCATCACCGATCTCCGTGCGGACCACGCGGATCCGGAGCTCGCCGACCGGTAATCTGGCAGTGATGTATCCGCTGCTCTTCCGCGCTGTACTGTCGCGCTTCGACCCCGAGTTCGCCCACCACGCCGGCATGGCGGTGATCCGCGTGCTCGGCGCAGGCCCGTTCGCCCGCGTCACACGTGCATACACCAGGCCCGACCCGACCCTGCGGGTCGACGCACTGGGTCTGAGCTTCGCCTCGCCGTTCGGCATCGCAGCAGGTTTCGACAAGAATGCCGTCGGCGTGCGCGGTCTCGCGGCCCTCGGATTCGGTCACGTGGAGGTCGGCACCGTGACGGCGATCCCGCAGGAGGGAAACCCGCGTCCGCGGCTCTTCCGCCTCATCGCCGACCGCGCGGTCATCAACCGCATGGGCTTCAACAACGAGGGTGCGGATGCCGTCGCGCGGCGCCTCGCGCGGCTGCGCCGGGGAGCGCCCGACACGGTCATCGGCGTCAACATCGGCAAGAGTCGGGTCGTCGACGTCGAGGATGCCACGGCCGACTACGTCTCGTCCGCCACGAAGCTCGCTCCGCTGGCGGACTACCTGGCCGTGAACGTCTCGTCGCCGAACACGCCGGGACTTCGTGGTCTGCAGGCCGTCGAGACGCTCGCCCCGCTGCTGCGGGCCGTGCAGAAGGCCGCGGGAGAGACGCCGCTGCTGGTCAAGATCGCCCCGGACCTGCCCGACGACGAGATCACCGCGATCGCGAAGCTGGCCGTCGACGAGGGACTCGACGGCATCATCGCTCACAACACCACCATCAGTCGCGAAGGGCTCGTGACCGATGCCTCGACGGTCGAGGCGCTGGGAGCGGGCGGCCTGTCCGGCGCACCGCTCAAGGAGCGGTCGCTGCAGGTGCTCCGCCTGGTGCGCTCCGCCGTGCCCGAGGATTTCTGCGTCATCGCCGTCGGGGGAGTGGAGACGGCCTCCGACGTGCAGGAGCGCCTCGAGGCCGGAGCCACGCTGGTTCAGGGCTACACGGCGTTCCTCTACCGCGGGCCGTTCTGGGGCCGCGAGATCAACCGCGGGCTCGCCGCCCGCTGAACGGATCCGCGCGCCGTACGGAAAAGGCGCCTCCTGCTGTTGAGCGGGAGGCGCCTCTTCCGTGTGCGGGGTCAGGCGGGACGGTCGCCGCGCTTGACCTGAGGCTTGGGCAGGCGCATGAAACGCATCTGCAGGGATCGCATGGCCGCATACCAGCCGAGTCCGCGTTCCATCCGATCAGCGCCGAACTTCGCGGCAACCTTGCGCTTGACGCGGATGCCGAGCAGCACCATCCCGCCGATCGCGAGGATCAGGTACGCCATCATGACCAGGTAGGCCCACCCGGCGACGGCGAATCCGCCGATGGCGAGATTCGCGGGCAGCAACGAGATGAGGATGACGAGCACCATCACGCCCATCACGAACTCCGCCGGGTGCCACCCGGAATCGACGTAGTCCCGCACCCATCGACGCTGCGGGCCCTTGTCGCGGGGCGGCAGGAACTTCTCCTCGCCGGCCGCGAGACCGGCCTGGGCGCGGTTGCGACGCTCGTTGAGCTCGGCGCGGGCCGCGGCCTTCGCCTCCTTCGTGTTCGCCACCAGCGGGCGGCGGCGTGCCGCCTCCTGCTCCGCCCTGGACGGAGTCGCGCGCCCCTTGCCCGGCGCCGGCGTCTCCGGGGCGTCGTCGTTCGTCGGAGGGGAGACAGGGGTAGTGGCCACGAGGTTCCTCGGTTCGGTGAAGGCGGATCACCTTAAGATTACTCGCATGACATCTCCTGCCCACCCCGGTGACCAGAATCCGTCCGACTCTCGTGAGCGCGCGCTCCTCGAGGCGGCGTCGACGGGGCTGCCCGCGGCGCTGAGCGATCTCGGCCGCCTCGTCCGCATCCCCGGCATGGCCTGGCCCGCGTTCGATCAGACGCAGCTCGAGCGCAGCGCAGAGGCCGTCGCGGCCCTCGCCACCGACACCGGCGTGTTCGACGACGTCAGGATCCTCCGTGCGGACATCCCCGGAACGGACGAGAAGGGCCAGCCCGCCGTGCTCGCGACCCGCGCGGCCCGCAACGGCAAGCCCACGATCCTGCTGTACGCGCACCACGACGTGCAGCCTCCCGGCGACGACGAGCTGTGGGAGACCCCGCCGTTCGAGCCCACGGTCAGAGACGGTCGCATGTACGGCCGAGGCGCCGCGGACGACAAGGCCGGGATCATGGCGCACATCGCGGCCATCCGCGCGCTCGCGGAGGTGCGGGGCGACGATCTCGATCTGGGCATCGCCATGTTCATCGAGGGGGAGGAGGAGTACGGCTCGCGCTCGTTCGCGCAGTTCCTCTCCGACAACAAGGAGGCGCTGCGCGCCGACGCGATCGTGGTCGCGGACTCCGGCAACTGGGACTCGGTCACCCCCGGACTGACCGTGTCGCTGCGGGGCAACGCGCGGTTCACGGTGCGCGTGCGCACGCTCGATCATGCCTCCCACTCCGGGATGTTCGGGGGAGCGGTCCCCGACGCCATGATGACGACGGTCAGGATGCTGTCCACTCTCTGGAACGACGACGGGTCTGTCGCGGTCGAGGGGATGACGGAGCGCGACGCGCCCACGCCCGAGTACGGCGAGGAGACGCTGCGCGACGAGGCCGGACTGCTACCGGGCACGACGCCGATCGGCGACGGGACGATCCTCAGCCGTATCTGGAACAAGCCGTCGGTCACGGTCATCGGGATCGACGCCACGAGTGTCTCCGCAGCGTCGAACACGCTGCTCCCCGAGGTGACCGTCGTCATCAGCGCCAGGGTGGCGCCGGGGCAGTCCGCAGACGACGCGTACGCGGCACTCGAGGCACACCTTCGCGCGCATGCGCCGTTCGGCGCCGAGCTGACGTTCTCCGACGTCGACCTGGGCGACGGCTTCCTCGTCGACACCAGCGGGTGGGCGGTCTCGCTGACCCGCGACGCCATGCGCGACGGATACGGCGTTGCTCCGATCGATCTGGGCGTGGGGGGATCCATCCCCTTCATCTCCGATCTCGTGCGCGAGTTCCCCGCCGCCCAGATCCTGGTCACGGGGGTCGAGGATCCGCATTCGAGGGCACACAGCCCGAACGAATCGCTGCACCTCGACACCTTCCGCCACGCGGTGGCGACCGAGGCCCTGCTGCTCTCGCGCATGAACGACACCATCATCTGAGCCCGACCGTCCGGCCGGAGGGTAAAATCGAGTCACCAGCCGTGTGATCACGGCCCGTCACAAGGAGCGACATGAGCGACACCACACTGACTGCAGCAGAGTCCACCCAGGCGCACGGCGTGAAGCTGACCGACGCCGCCGCGATCAAGGTGAAGAATCTCCTCGAGCAGGAAGGCCGCGACGACCTGCGTCTGCGCGTCGCCGTCCAGCCCGGCGGATGCTCCGGCCTGATCTACCAGCTGTACTTCGACGAGCGCTACCTCGAGGGCGACGAGACCGTCGACTTCGACGGTGTCGAGGTCATCATCGACAACATGAGCGTCCCGTACCTCGACGGTGCGTCGATCGACTTCAAGGACACGATCTCGGAGCAGGGCTTCACGATCGACAACCCCAACGCCGCCGGCAGCTGCGCCTGCGGAGACAGCTTCCACTGACCCCGTCCCCCCTCGTGGCAACCTGCGTGGTTGGCATGAATCAGGTGTGAGGTTGCCCTAGACTTGGGTGTGCCCTGTCCGCAATCTGAAAGGTGCATCGTGCCCTCGAAACGCCGCCTTCGTTGGGCCGCTCTCCCCCTGGGAGTAGCGGCAGCCGTGGCCCTGGCGGGATGTACTGCCACCGAGCTGAACGGCTACCTGCCGGGCTTCGTGGAGGGTGAGCCTGCGGCCACCAACCAGACCGAGCGCGTCTCGTCGCTCTGGGTGAACTCCTGGATCGTCCTGCTCGCCGTCGGTGTGATCACCTGGGGCCTCATGGCCTGGGCCGCGATCGCCTACCGTCGCCGCAAGGGACAGACCGGTCTGCCGGTCCAGATGCGCTACAACATGCCGATCGAGATCTTCTACACGATCGTTCCGCTCATCCTGGTCCTCGGCATGTTCTTCTTCACCGCTCGCGACCAGACCGCGATCGAGGCGAAGTGGGATGAGCCCGACGTCGAGATCACCGCGATCGCGAAGCAGTGGGCATGGGACTTCCAGTACGACGGCGAGGAGGAGGACAACTCCGACGCCGTCTGGACCATGGGCATCCAGGCGCAGCCCGACGCCGCCGGCAACATCGACCAGGAGCAGCTGCCCACCCTCGTCCTGCCGGTCGACAAGAAGGTCACGATCAACCTGCAGTCGCGCGATGTCATCCACTCGTTCTGGATCATCGACTTCCTGTACAAGAAGGACATGTACATCGGGAAGGACAACTCCTGGTCGTTCATCCCGACCCGAGTCGGCGAGTACGCCGGCAAGTGCGCCGAGCTCTGCGGCGAGTACCACTCGATGATGCTCTTCAACGTCAAGGTCGTCGAGCAGGACGAGTACGACGCGTACCTGCAGACGCTCGAAGAAGAAGGCAACACCGGAGACATCACCGATGCCTACGACCGTCTGGGCAACTACCCGGGCACCACTGCACCGACCGACTCCGAGGAAGGAGAGGAGTAAGCCATGTCGACCACTGAAGCACCCCGCACCGACGAGGCTCCCCGCTCCCGTCCCACCGATCTGCCCGCCCGCCAGGCCGCTCTGATGAGCTCCTCGCGTGTGGAGCAGAAGGGCAACATCGTCGTCAAGTGGATCACCTCCACCGACCACAAGACGATCGGGTACATGTACCTCATCGCCTCGGTGCTGTTCTTCCTCCTCGGTGGCGTGATGGCGCTCGTCATCCGCGCAGAGCTGTTCGCCCCCGGGATGCAGATCATCCCGACCAAGGAGCAGTACAACCAGCTGTTCACGATGCACGGCACGATCATGCTGCTGATGTTCGCGACGCCGCTCTTCGCGGGATTCGCGAACGCGATCCTGCCGTTGCAGATCGGAGCGCCGGATGTGGCGTTCCCGCGTCTGAACGCCTTCGCCTTCTGGCTCTTCCTGTTCGGATCGACCATCGCGGTCGCCGGCTTCCTCACCCCGCAGGGTGCGGCCTCGTTCGGCTGGTTCGCCTACCAGCCGCTCGCGAGCGCCTCGTTCTCGCCGGGCGCGGGTGGAAACCTCTGGATGCTGGGCCTGGGAATCTCTGGCTTCGGCACCATCCTCGGCGCCGTGAACTTCATCACGACCATCATCACGATGCGCGCCCCCGGCATGACCATGTGGCGCATGCCGATCTTCTCCTGGAACACGCTGATCACCAGCCTTCTCATCCTGATGGCGTTCCCGGTGCTGGCCGCGGCGATCTTCGCCGCCGGTGCGGACCGAGTTCTCGGCGCGCACATCTACGACCCCGCCAACGGCGGCGTCCTGCTGTGGCAGCACCTGTTCTGGTTCTTCGGACACCCTGAGGTGTACATCATCGCGCTGCCGTTCTTCGGCATCGTCTCCGAGATCTTCCCGGTGTTCAGCCGCAAGCCGATCTTCGGATACAAGACCCTGGTCTACGCGACGATCGCGATCGCGGCGCTGTCCGTGGCGGTGTGGGCTCACCACATGTACGTGACTGGATCCGTGCTGCTGCCCTTCTTCGCGCTGATGACGATGCTCATCGCAGTTCCGACGGGCGTGAAGATCTTCAACTGGATCGGCACGCTGTGGCGAGGCTCCGTGACGTTCGAGACGCCGATGGTGTTCGCCCTCGGATTCCTGGTCTCCTTCGTGTTCGGTGGCCTCACCGGCGTCATCCTCGCGGCGCCGCCCCTCGACTTCGCACTGTCCGACTCGTACTTCGTCGTGGCGCACTTCCACTACGTGGTCTTCGGAACCGTGGTGTTCGCGATGTTCGCGGGCTTCTACTTCTGGTGGCCGAAGTGGACGGGACGCATGCTCAACGAGCGCCTCGGCTATGTGCACTTCTGGCTGCTGTTCATCGGCTTCCACATGACGTTCCTCATCCAGCACTGGCTCGGTGTCGACGGCATGGTGCGCCGGTACGCGGACTACTCGGCAGCCGACGGGTGGACCTGGCAGAACCAGGTCTCCACGATCGGCGCGATGATCCTCGGTGCGTCGATGCTCCCGTTCTTCCTGAACGTCTGGATCACGGCTCGCAAGGCTCCCAAGGTCACCGTCAACGACCCGTGGGGTTACGGCGCATCTCTCGAGTGGGCGACGTCCTGCCCGCCGCCGCGACACAACTTCACGTCGATCCCGCGCATCCGCAGCGAGCGCCCGGCATTCGACCTGAACCACCCGGAGGCGGCCGAGTTCTCGCCTGCCGCACCCGGCGAGCGAGAGGGCCACTGAGCCATGCGCGACAACGTCATCCTCTGGTGGGTCCTCACCGCCTTCTTCGCCCTGGTCGGCGTCGTCTACACGGGCTGGCACATCCTCGCCACGCCCGCGGACAACTTCGCTGAGCGGATCGAATGGGTCGGAACGGTCGCACTGTTCTTCGCGACCTTCATGGGGGCGATGATCGCCTTCTACCTCGACCGCACGCACAAGGCCCAGAACGGCGAGCTGCCCGAGGACATCCTGACCAGCGACATCGACGACGGAGATCCCGAACTCGGCGAGTTCAGCCCGTGGTCCTGGTGGCCCCTGGTCCTCGCAGGATCCGCGGCCGTGTTCGTCGTCGGACTCGCCGTCGGACACTTCCTCCTGCCGATCGGCCTCGCGATCTTCGTGGTCGCGATCGTCGGCTGGGTGTACGAGTACTACCGCGGCAACTTCGCACGCTGACAAGACGACGGACAAAGCCCCTGGGTTCCATCCCAGGGGCTTTTCCCGTCTGTCGGTGCGGCTGCAGCTCCCGGGGGCCGGAAGGCGCTCACGAGGCCCGGAGACGGCCCCGAACGCCCTGAGAGTGAGAGGGTCGAAGGGGCGTCAGAGCTCGAAGGGGCGTCAGAGCTCCACGGTCATCTGGATGCGACGGCCGTAGCGGTCGAGGTCGAGGCGGGCCTCCGTATCGACCAGAGCGCGCTGGAAGGACGTCTCGGGGATGCTCTCGAGGAATCCGCAGCTCGCATAGAACGGCGCGTTCCACGGGATCTCTGCGTAGGTCCGCAGCGAGACCCTCGTGTAGCCGCGTTCACGCGCTTCCTCCAGCGCCGCCTCCACGAGACGCCGGCCATGGCCCTGCCGCCCGACGGAGGGCAGGACGGAGAGCTGCTCGAGGTGCGCGTGGCCGTCCGCATCCAGGACGTGGACGAAGCCCACGGGGGAGGAGTCCTCGGACTCCTCGAGCACGAGGACGAAACCGGGGGCTGCGAGTCTCGAGGCGCCATCGGCGGCGGCAGGCCAGTGCGGTGCGCCGAGCCTGTCGATCAGAAGAGCGTCGGCCTGTGCCTCGACGGCCTGCAGAGCCTCGGCGTCGTCCGCTGCTCCCGGGCGGATGACGGCGCTCACCGGGTCTGCTCCGCGACCGCGGCGATCGCTTCGATCTCGACCAGCTGATCGTCGTAACCGAGCACAGTGACACCCATCAGAGTGCTCGGCACGTCGTGATCTCCGAAGGCCTCGTGGACGACGTCCCACGCGGTCACCAGATCGCTCCGGGAAGACGAAGCGACCAGGACACGGGTGCTGATCACATCGGTCAGCTCGGCGCCGCTCGCACGGAGCGCGGCACGCAGGGTCTGCACACAGCGGGCGGCCTGCGCGGCGTAGTCACCGGGGGCGGTGGTGCTGCCGTCGTCTTCGAGAGGGCAGGCCCCGGCGAGGAAGATCAGGCGGGAGCCGGCGGGAGCGGTGGCCGCGTAGGCGTACGGTGCCGCGGCCAGGTCGGTGGAACGGATGAGTTGGACTGCTGAGCTCATGGAACGATCCTTCCACGCCGACGTGAGAGGAACCCGGACGTGAAGAAGGCCCTGTCCGCGAACGGACAGGGCCTTCTGGGGGAGCGGCGATCCTACTCGCCGTCCTCCGACTTCTTCTTCGAGCGGGGCTTCTTCACGGGCCCGGTCGAGATGACCGTGCTGGGCGTGTTCGCCGTCTCGTCGACGTGCGTCTCGCTGGAGGTGAGAGGGGCGTCAGGAGCGCCGGCGCGCTCGTGAGCGCCCTGGATCTCCGCGGCCTCGGTCTCCTCGTTGTGAGCCTCGACGTGGTGCTGGTGAGAATCCGCAGCCTCGACCTCCGCCTGCGTGAGCGGGGCGAGGCGGTCCTCGAAGAACCAGCGCGAGATCGACGAACGCATGTTCTCGGTCCACGAGATGCGGCCCTTCGCGTTCGGACGGACCACCAGGGGCTCGTAGCCGTCGACGTCGATGAGCTTCCAACGGTCGTACTTGTCGACCGGCTGATGCACCTCGATGAACTCGCCGCCGGGAAGGCGCACGATGCGCCCGGACTCGAAGCCGTGCAGGACGATCTCGCGGTCCTTCTTCTGCAGCGCGATCGCGATGCGCTTGGCGATGAAGTATCCGAGCACGGGACCGACGAACAGCAGCGCCTGCAGCGTGTGGATGACGCCTTCCATCGTGAGCATGAAGTGCGTGGCGATGAGGTCGGACGATGCCGCAGCCCAGAGCACCGCGTAGAAGATGACCCCGGCGACGCCGATGGCGGTGCGGGTCGCCGCGTTGCGGGGACGCTGGGCGATGTGGTGCTCGCGCTTGTCTCCCGTGATCCACGCCTCGATGAAGGGGTAGACGGCCACGAGCACGATGAACAGACCGAGCACGATCACCGGGAGCAGGATTCCGAACGACCAGGTGTGGTTCAGGAACACGACGTCGAGGTTCGACGGAGCGAGGCGGAGAGCACCGTCCGCGAAGCCGATGTACCAGTCAGGCTGGGTACCGGCGGACACGGGGGACGGGTCGTAGGGGCCGTAGTTCCAGATCGGGTTGATCTGGAAGAACGTCGCGATCAGCACGATCGTGCCGAAGACGATGAACAGGTAGCCGCCCATCTTCGACATGTAGACCGGCATCATCGGGTAGCCCACGACGTTGTCGTTCGTGCGGCCGGGGCCGGCGAACTGCGTGTGCTTGTTCACGATCATGAGCATCAGGTGCACCGCGATCAGGCCGATGACCAGGAGCGGGAGCAGCAGGATGTGCAGCGTGTAGAGACGGCCCACGATGTCGGTGCCGGGGAACTCGCCGCCGAACAGCAGGAACGAGATCCAGGTGCCGACGAGCGGGAAGCCCTTGATCATGCCGTCGATGATGCGCAGACCGTTACCCGAGAGCAGGTCGTCGGGGAGCGAGTAGCCGGTGAAGCCCTCGGCCATCGCGAGGATGAACAGGACGAATCCGATCACCCAGTTGAGCTCGCGCGGCTTGCGGAACGCTCCGGTGAAGAAGACGCGCAGCATGTGCACGCCGATGCCGGCGACGAAGACGAGAGCGGCCCAGTGGTGGATCTGACGGACCAGGAGGCCACCACGCAGATCGAACGAGATGTGGAGCGACGACTCGAGAGCCGCCGACATCTCGATGCCCCGCATCGGCGCGTACGCGCCGGTGTAGTGCGTCTCGACCATCGAGGCCTGGAAGAAGAACGTCAGGAAGGTTCCGGAGAGGAACACGACCACGAAGCTCCACAGAGCGATCTCGCCGAGCATGAACGACCAGTGGTCGGGGAAGATCTTGCGTCCGAACTCCTTGACGAAGCCCGAGATGCTGGTGCGCTCATCGATGTAGTTCGACGCGGCGCCGACGAATCGGCCGCCGAGGGGCGCCTTGTTGTCCTTGTCCTCTTTGGACAGCGTTGCGGTGCTCAATGGCGCTCCCAGAAGCTCGGGCCGACGGGCTCGGTGAAGTCACTGCGTGCGACGAGGTAGCCCTCGTCGTCGACGGTGATGGGCAGCTGCGGCAGCGGGCGTGCGGCCGGGCCGAAGATGACCTTGGCGTGATCGGTCACGTCGAACTGCGACTGGTGGCAGGGGCACAGCAGGTGGTGCGTCTGCTGCTCGTACAGAGCGACAGGGCAGCCGACGTGGGTGCAGACCTTGGAGTACGCGACGATGCCGTCGTACGACCAGTCCTTGCGGTCCTCGGCCTCGGTGAGCTGCTCGGGACGGAGGCGCATCATCAGCACGATGGCCTTCGCCTTCTCCTCGAGGTAGCCGTCGTGGTGGCTGAGGTCGGCGAGGTCCTCCGGGATCACGTGGAACGCGGAGCCGATGGTGACGTCGGCAGCGCGGATCGGCGTGCCGTCGGGGTCGCGCACGAGTCGCTGACCCTTCTCCCACATCGTCTGCTTCAGCAGCACGACCGGATCGCCGGCAGTGGGGTCGTCGGGAGTGCTGTGCGGAGCGAGACCGCGGAAGAGCGTCACGCCGGGGATGATCGAGGCGACGATCGAGGCGAACAGCGAGTTTCGGATCATCGTGCGGCGTCCGAAGCCGGACTCCTCGTTCGCCGTGGCGAACGCCTCGACGACAGCCTCGCGGGTCGAGTCCTTGCCACGGGTGGGGTGGCGGTGCTCGATGTGCTCCTTGTCGCTCATCAGCGCCTTGGACCAGTGGATCGCGCCGATTCCGATCGACAGCAGTGCGAGCGCGATGCCCAGACCGATGAAGAGGTTGTTCTGTCGGATGTCGATGAGCGCGCCGCTCTCGATGGGGAACAGCATGTAGGCGGCGACCGCCCAGATGCTTCCGGCCAGCGAGAGGTAGAACAGCGTGTAGACCGTGCGCTCCGCAGTCTTCTCAGCGCGCGGGTCCTTGTCGGTCATCCGCTCGCGGTGCGGCGGAAGCCCCGGGTTCTGCACGGGATCGCTGACTGCGACACCCAGCCCCGGAGAGGGCTGGTAGGCCCTATCGAGAGCCTGCGAGTCGTCGTCGTGTGCCATGGTGCTCCTCGTACGTTCCTCTTCGATGATTAAGCGTCAGTTGGACTTCGCCGTGATCCACACGGTGATCGCGACGAGTGCGCCGATCCCGAAGATCCAGACGAACAGGCCCTCGGAGACGGGGCCGAGCGAACCGAGCGAGAACCCGCCGATCTGCACCGACTGCTGCTGGTAGAGCAGTGCCGAGATGATGTCGCGCTTGTCTTCGTCCGACAGGTTCATGTCGCCGAAGACGGGCATGTTCTGGGGGCCGGTGACCATGGCCGCGTACATGTGCAGCGCGCTGGTCTCGGTCAGGGCGGGGGCGTACTTGCCCTCGGTGAGCGCTCCACCGGCTGCTGCGACGTTGTGGCACATGGCGCAGTTGACGCGGAACAGCTCCGCGCCGTTCGCGACGTCGCCGCCGCCGTCCAGGAGGTGATCCTCGGGGAACGTGGGGCCGGGAGCCGACTCCTGCACGAACGAGGAGATCGCGAGGATCTGGTCCTCGGTGAACTGCGGCTCCTTCTGCGGAGCCTGCGGGCCCTGCATCTGCAACGGCATGCGTCCGGTGGACATCTGGAACTCGACCGCCAGCTCGCCGACTCCGTACAGGCTGGGCCCGTTGGGCGTTCCCTGCAGGTCGAGGCCGTGGCAGGTCGCGCAGTTCGCCGTGAACAGCTTCTCGCCGTCGTCGACGGTGAGCGTGCTGGACGCGGCGGTCTGGGTGTCGGTCGCGGCGAAGGCCGCGGACGTCCCGGCGTATACGGCGCCGGTGATCATCAGGCCTGCGCCGATGAGTGCTGCGGCAGCCAGGGGACTGCGACGGCCGTTCGAACGGCGCTTCTTCTCTCGTGCCATCTCGGGGATCAGCTCCGCTCTTATTTCAGGAAGTAGATAACGACGAACAGCACGATCCAGACGACGTCGACGAAGTGCCAGTAGTAGGAGACGACGATCGAGGAGGTCGCCTCCTTGTGCCGGAAGTTCTTGACGGCGTACGCGCGTCCGATGACGAGCAGGAAGGCGATGAGTCCGCCGGTGACGTGGAGGGCGTGGAAGCCGGTCGTCAGGTAGAACGCGGAGGCGTAGGAGTCCGCGCTGATGGGCATGCCCTCGGCGACGAGGGTGGCGTACTCCCACACCTGGCCGGAGACGAAGATCGCGCCGAGCGCGAAGGTGAGGAAGAACCACTCGACCATGCCCCAGCCGAACAGGCGGCGTCGGCCGGCACCGTTCTTCTGGCCCTTGCCGAGCTTGTACGGCTGCAGATCCTCAGCAGCGAACACACCCATCTGGCAGGTGAAGGACGAGAGCACCAGGATGGCCGTGTTCACGAAGGCGAACGGCACGTTCAGCAGCTCGGTGCGGTCGGCCCAGAGGTCGGGGGAGGTGCTGCGGAGCGTGAAGTAGATCGCGAAGAGTCCCGCGAAGAACATCACCTCGCTGCCGAGCCACACAATGGTGCCGACAGCTACCGGGTTGGGGCGCTTGATCGTTCTTGCCGCCGGGGCATACGTCGCTGAGGTCGTCACCCTTCCATTATGGCCGATCCCGGGGCATGATTCTCGCACCGGGACCCTTCGATTCGCTGCCATCGCACTTAGGCGACCCTAAGAAATCGCTGCGAATAGTCGGTGAATCCGCGGAAAAGGGCGTTCTGGGGCGGTCTCCGGTCATCCGTCTGACGGTCTGCACGTTTTCCCGCGCCGATAGGATCGCACACATGGCTGATTCCCTGACCTGGTCCGACGTGCTCACCACCCTCCTGGAGCGCCGAGACCTCAGCGTCTGGGAGTCCACCTGGGCCATGCGCCAGATCATGCGCGGAGACGTGACCGAGGCGCAGCTCGCGGGGTTCCTCGTCGCGCTGCGCGCCAAGGGCGAGACGATCGACGAGATCGTCGGGTTCCGCGACGCCATCCTCGAAGCCGCCGTGCCCCTGCCCGTGTCGCCGGACGTCCTCGACATCGTCGGAACCGGCGGCGACCGCGTCGGCACCGTCAACGTCTCGACGACCGCCGCCGTGATCATCGGAGCGACGGGGGTGCCGGTCGTCAAGCACGGCAACCGGGCCGCCAGCTCGTCCTCCGGCTCGTCCGACGTGCTGAGCGCCCTCGGACTCGAACTCACTCTCGATCCGGCCGCCGTGTCGTCGATCCTTGATCGCACGGGGATCACCTTCGCCTGGGCCGGCGCCTTCCACCCGGGGTTCAAGCACGCGGCGAAGGTCCGCGCCGAACTCGGCGTGCCCACGGTGTTCAACATGCTCGGGCCGCTCTGCAACCCCGCCCGAGCAGAGGCCAACGCCGTCGGCGTCGCACAGCTCGAGCGCGTCCCGCTGATCACCGGCGTCTTCCGCACCCGAGGAGCCACGGCCCTGGTCTTCCGCGGCGACGACGGTCTCGACGAGCTCACGACGACCGGCCACAGCCGCATCTGGGAGGTCACGCGCGGTGACATCCACGAGCACGACCTCGACCCCCGAGACCTCGGCATCCCGGTCGCCGACCTCTCCGATCTGATCGGAGGCACCCCTGACCACAACGCCGCGATCCTCCGGCGCACCCTCGAGGGGGAGGCCGGGCCCGTGCGCGACATCGTGCTGCTCAACGCGGCGGCCGGCATCGTCGCCTTCGAGCTGTCGCAGGACGCCGCCCAGGTGCAGCGACCCATCCTGGAGCGTCTGCGCGAGGGGTACGAGCGCGCCGCACAGGCGATCGACGACGGCCGCGCTCTCGCGAAGCTCGACCAGTGGATCGGCGTGAGTCGCGAGCTGGCCTCGGCATAGGTCCCGGATGGATCCCGTCGCAGCGCTGCTCCAGATCGCGTCACTGCTCGAGCGCGAGCGCGCGTCGAGGTATCGGGCGAAGGCGTTCAGGGTGGCGGCCGCGGCTCTGCAGCAGCTTCCGGACGACGTCCGCGCCGATCCCACGCGGCTCCGTGCCGCGAAGGGGATCGGCGAGTCGACCTTCGGCGTGATCCGGCAGGCCCAGGGCGGCGAGGTCCCGGACTATCTCATCGAGCTGCGGGGCGAGGTCGAGCCCGAGCGCAGATCGGCGCTGCGAGCACGTCTCCGAGGGGATCTGCACGCCCACACGGACTGGTCGGACGGCACGACGCCGATCCCGGTGATGGCCGCTGCCGCGCGAGCGCTGGGGCACGAGTATCAGGCGATCACC
>NZ_JBEOUR010000005.1:0-96183 GCF_040302605.1 Microbacterium sp. NPDC097977 | reverse complement strand
GACCGGGTTTCGTCGCGCCGACCGTCGTCGCGCGCAAGCTCGCCACCCTCGACCACCTCACCGGCGGCGGACGGGTGGCGATCCACCACATCACCGGAGGCAGCGAGGCCGATCAGCGTCGAGACGGGGATTTCAGCGCGAAGGCGGATCGCTACCGTCGCACCGGCGAGTTCATCGACGTGCTCCGACGCACGCTCACCTCCGACGAGCCCTTCGACTACGAGGGCGACTTCTATCGCGTGCAGGGGGCCTTCTCGGCCGTGAAGCCCGCGACCGAGGCCGGCATCCCGATCTTCTTCGGCGGGCTCTCCGACGGTGCGGTCGATGTCGGCGCGGGCGGGGCCGACGTGTACATGCTGTTCGGAGAGCCGCTGGCCGAGGTGGCCGAGAACATCCGCGTGATCCGCGCGGCGGCGGCCGCGCGAGGTCGCACCGTCGAGTTCAGCCTCTCGACCCGCCCGATCATCGGCGCCACCGAAGCTGAGGCCTGGGAGAGGGCCGACCGGATCCATGCCGCGACCGCGGCGCTGATC
Organism: Microbacterium sp. NPDC097977; assembly: GCF_040302605.1. Lineage (NCBI taxonomy): Bacteria > Bacillati > Actinomycetota > Actinomycetes > Micrococcales > Microbacteriaceae > Microbacterium > Microbacterium sp. NPDC097977. The sequence continues at coordinate 95,650 of NZ_JBEOUR010000005.1, read as the reverse complement.
CGCGACAGGGAGTCCGGCGACACCCTGTCGTTCGCGCGCCCCCTGCAGCGCGAGCAGAACGCCGTGTCGGCCGACCGCCTGCAGCAGGCGGCCCAGCGCGGTGATGTGCACGACGAGCGCCTGTGGCTGGGCATCACGAAGCTCACGGGCCCGTCGGGCAATTCCACGGCTCCGGTGGGCACACCCGCGCAGGTCGCCGAGGCGCTGCTGAAGTACTACGACCTGGGCGTGACGCGCTTCCTCATCCGCGGTTTCGATCCGCTCGGCGACGTGCGCGAGTGGGGAGACGAGCTCGTTCCCGCGCTCCGCGAGGGCGCGCGGCTCCGGGACGAGGCGCGCACAGCACGAGAGACCGGCGCAGCCGACGAGGCGCGCGTCGCCTGACCACGCTCCCTACGGGACGAGCACGATCTTGCCCGAGGCGGCGCCGGACTCCACGAGCTCGTGGGCCCGTGCCGCCTCGGCGAGGGGGATCGCGGGGCCGAGTTCGATCGTGAAGTCGCCGGCGGCCAGCAGCTCGACGGTCGCCGCGAGCGCCTCCGCCCGCCACTCGAGTTCCTGCGCCGACAGGGGCTCGGGCGAGCCGCCGGAGAAGGCGCGGATGCCGAACGACGCCGCGTCGGGGCCCCGCACGATCGTCGCGATGCGGTCGCGGTCGGCGACGAGATCGAGGGAGACCTCGATGGCCTCGTCGGTGCCCGCGCAGTCCAGTGCCACCGTCACCCCGTCCGGGGCGGCGTCGCGCACGCGGTCGAGCAGTCCGTCACCGTAGGCGACGGGGACCGCCCCGAGCTCGCGCAGCTGCTCGTGCCGTGCGGGGCTGGCGGTCGCGATGACGGTCGCGCCCCAGGCGACGGCGAACTGCACGGCCGCCTGCCCGACCGCCCCGGAGCCGCCGTGCACGAGCAGCACATCGCCCTGCGCGACGCCGAGCGAGCGGAGGGCCTGGAACGCGGTCCCTGCGGGGATGCCGATGCCGGCGCCCTCTGCGGCGGTGACGGAATCGGGCAGGGTGACGAGCTTCTCGACCGCCACGGAGAGGTGGCTCGCGTACGTGCCGACCGTGTCGCGGATCGCCACGCGGTCGCCCACGGCGAATCCCGCGACGCCGTCGCCGACGGATTCGATCACACCCGCCCCGTCGAAGCCCACGCCCCGCGGCTCGGTGATCGGCGGTGACGGACGCTTCGCGCTGCGCAGCTTGGCGTCGATCGGGTTCACCCCGGCGGCCTCGATGCGCACCACCGCCTCGCCGCTGAGCGCGATCGGGTCGGGGACCTCGATCAGGTGCAGCACATCAGGGGAACCGAACTCCGTGTAGACGATCGCGCGAGCCATGCGTCCAGGCTACCCCCGCGCCGACAGCGCCTTCATGATGCGCTGGGGAGAGACGGGCTGGGCGGTGCCGAGGCGCTGCGCGAACACGCTCACGCGATACTCCTCCAGCAGCCACCGCGTCTCGACCAGCGAGGGCGGCGCATCGGCGGGGAGCGGGATCGCGCCCCCGGCATCCTCGAACGCCCCGGCCATCCGCTCGTACTCGCTCATCCGCGTGCGGTCCTTGCCCGGCTCGCTCGACAGAGTCTTCAGCCGGTCGAGCATCCCGTCGAGGTAGCGCGGGAAGTGCGCGAGGCGGTCGACGCCCGCGGCGGAGACGAACCCCGGGTGCAGCAGCCCCGAGAGCTGGGTGCGGATGTCGTTCAGCGGGCCGAGCAACGCGAGGGAGTTCTGCGAGCGGATGCCGCGTTCGACGTCGCGCGTCTTCGTCAGGATGCGCGCGACGAGCGACACACAGCCGAAGAGCGCGTCGACGAGTGCCGCCGACACCGCCTCCCGCACGCGGACGAACTCCGCCTCCGTGCGGATGATGCCGCCCGGCACGGTGCGATCGATCACGTTCTGCACCACTGCGGCCCGGCAGTCCTCGATGAGCGCCGCGGCCGACTGATAGGGCGATGCGGCGAGGGCGAGCTTCTCCTGGCTGGTGAGGTGCTCCTGCACGTACGACGACGGCGAGGGCACGCCGAGCAGCACGAGGCGCAGCACACCGCGGCGCGTGGCGGCCGCCGCGGCATCCGCCGTCGACTCCACCCGCACCGAGACGGTCTTGCCCTGGTCGACCAGGGCGGGGTAGCCCCGCACGACGCCGCCGGCGACGCGGGTGTCGAGGACCTCGGGCAGGTCGCCGAACGTCCATCCGGTGAGGCCGTCCTTCTCGATCGAGATGGCGACGGCGGGCGGCTGGGGCCCGTTCGAGGGGCCGGGGCGGCGAGGCGGGGCCGCGATCGACCGGGCCACGCTGGTGCGCGCCCGATCGGCGAGCTGCGCCTGCAGTGCGCTCAGGTCTCGACTCGATCCGACCACTCGGCCGCGTTCGTCGACGGCGCGGAAGTTCATCCGCAGGTGTGCGGGCACCCGGTCATCCTCGAACTCGGACGCCGAGACGAGCTGGTTCGCCAGCGGTTGGATCAGTCGCGCGAGCGCGTCCTTGAGCGTGCGTGTCGGCAGACCCCCGTGTGACTCGGGGCCGTGACCGACCAGTTCCGCGCCGAACCTGTCGGCCCAGTCGGCCGCGGGGACCACGTGCCGACGGATCGCCTTCGGCAGCGCGCGCAGCAGGCCCGTGACGAGCTCCGCTCGGAGCCCCGGCACCTGCCAGTCGAAGCCACGATCCTCGATCTGCGCGAGCAGGGGGAGCGGGATGACGACGCTCACGCCGTCGTCGGCCGCGCCGGGCTCGAATCGGTAGGCGAGTCCGAGGACCTGATCTCCCTGCGTCCACCTGGTCGGGAACTCGTTCTGATCGGCACGGCCGTCGTCGTCGAGCAGGTCGGCCTCGCGCATCACGAGGAGCTTCGGCGCGGTGGACAGCTGCTCGCGCCACCAGGTCTCGAACGAGCGCACGTCGAACACGTCGGAGGGGATGCGCTCGTCGTAGAAGCGGAAGACGGCCTCATCACCCGCCAGGATGTCGCGGCGGCGCTCGCGCTCCTCGAGCTTCTCGAGACGTCTGCGCAGTTCGGCGTTGCTGCGCCAGAAGGCGCTCACACGCTTGTCGATGCGCGTCGGGTCCCACTCGCCCTCGACCAGCGCGTGCCGGAGGAAAAGCTCGCGGGACGCCGCGCGGTCGATGCGCGCGAACTGCACACGGCGGCGAGGGATGATCTCGACTCCGAACAGCGTCACCTTCTCGTAGGCGACGGCGGCGCCGGCATCCTTCGACCAGTGCGGCTCGGTGACCTGACGCTTCGCGAGGTCGCCCGCGAGAGCCTCGGCCCAGGCCGGATCGATCGCGGCGACCGTGCGCGCGTATGTGCGGGACGTCTCGACGATCTCGGCGGCCATGACCGACTGCGGGGCCTTCTTGCGCAGCGCGGAACCGGGGAAGATCGAGAAACGGATGCCGCGCGCACCGCGGTACTCGGCCATCCGCTTCTTCTTCGGATCCACGCCCTTGCCGCTGTTGCGCTCGTCGAGGATGCCGATCTGCGACAGCAGACCCGCGAGCAGCGCGCGGTGGACCGCGTCCGGATCCGCGGCGCCGGAGCCGCCCGCGTCCTTCTCCCTGACGAGTGAGCGCAGCTGACGGTGCACGTCGAACCACTCCCGCACCCGCACGTAGTTGAGGTGCTCGGAGCGGCACAGTCGCCGGAACGCGCTCGACCCGAGCTCGCGCTGCTGTTCCCTCAGGTGGTTCCAGAGGTTGAGGATCGAGAGGAAGTCGCTCGTCGGGTCGGCGAATCGCGCGTGCATCCGGTCGGCCTCGTCGCGCACGCTCTGCGGGGCATCCTGCGACGGGCGCTCACGGACGTCCTGGATCGACATCCCCGCCACGATCGCGAGCACGTCGCGGCTGACGGCGGCGCCGCCCGATCGACCGGCCTCGATCAGCATGCGGGCGAAACGCGGGTCGATGGGGATGCGCGAGATGTCGCGGCCGATGCGGGTGAGGCGGGGGGAGTCCCCGCCGCCGGCGACGGCGCCGAGCTCGGTGAGCAGATCGACGGCCGCCTTCACGCCCCGGGAATCGGGAGGAGTGAGGAAGGGGAAGGCGGTGATGTCGCCGAAGCCGAGCGACAGCATCTGCAGGATGACCGAGGCGAGGGAGGTGCGCAGGATCTCGGGCTCGGTGAACTCCGCCCTCCTGTCGAAGTCCTCCTCGCTGTAGAGCCGGATCGCGATGCCGTCGCTCGTACGGCCCGCACGGCCCGAGCGCTGATTCGCCGAGGCCTGCGAGATCGCCTCGATGGGCAGGCGCTGCACCTTCGACCGACTGCTGTAGCGCGAGATGCGCGCGGTGCCGGTGTCGATCACATAGCGGATGCCCGGCACGGTCAGGCTGGTCTCGGCGACGTTCGTGGCGAGCACGACGCGTCTGCGCACGCCGGCCACCCGGCTCTTCTCGAACACCCGGTGCTGCTCGGCGGCCGACAGGCGTCCGTACAGCGGCAGGACCTCGGTGGGGGAGCGGTCCTTCGCGTACGCCCCGCGCACGGCATCCGCGGCATCCCGGATCTCGGCCTCGCCGGGGAGGAACACGAGCACGTCGCCCGGCTCCTCGCGATCGAGCTCGCGCAGGGCCGCGACGATCGCGGTCACCTCGTCGACCTCCTCCGCGGAGCCGGTCTCGCCGGTTTCGCCGTTCTCGTCGGTCTGCGCGCGGTAGCGGATCTCTACCGGGAAGGTGCGACCGGACACCTCGATGACCGGGGCGGGCTCGCCGGCAGCGGTGGCGAAGTGGCGCGCGAAGCTCTCGGGATCGATCGTCGCGGAGGTGATGATCACCTTGAGATCGGGGCGCTCGGGGAGGATCCGCACCAGATAGCCCAGCAGGAAGTCGACGTTGAGCGAGCGCTCGTGCGCCTCGTCGATGATGATCGTGTCGTAGCGGCGCAGCAGTCGGTCGCGGTGGATCTCGTTGAGCAGGATGCCGTCGGTCATCAGCGCGATGCGCGTCTCGTCGGACACCTTGTCGGTGAAACGCACCTTGTACCCGACGACGCCGCCCAGCTCCACCTGCAGCTCCTCGGCCACGCGCTCGGCGATCGTGCGGGCGGCGAGGCGGCGGGGCTGGGTGTGGGCGATGCGCTCACGGCCGAGGTCGAGGCAGATCTTCGGCAGCTGCGTGGTCTTGCCGGATCCCGTCGCGCCCGCCACGATCACGACCTGATTGTCGCGGATGGCGTCGGCGATCTCGTCCCGCGCGGCGCTGACGGGCAGCTCGGGAGGATAGAAGATGACGGGGGAGGACATAGAACTCCCATCGTACGATTCATCCGTGAGCACTGCGTCGTCGTCCCTCCCCGCCACCCGGTGGTTCCGCGAGTTCGGGCGGTCTCCCCGCATCCTGGGTCTCGACATCGCGCGGGGTCTGGCGATCCTCGGGATGGCCGGCGCGCACATCGGCGAGACCCCGTCCTTCGATCCGATGGATCCGTCCACCTGGAGCGACCTCGTGCACGGCCGCTCCTCGATCCTGTTCGCCGTGCTGGCGGGCATCTCGATCGCCCTGATGACCGGACGCCGCACGCCGCCCGCACCCGAGCGGCTGCCCACGATCCGTCTGCAGCTGGTGGGGCGCGGCGCCGTGATCTTCCTGATCGGTCTGGCGCTGGAGATGCTGAACACCCCGATCGCGGTCATCCTCACCCTCTACGGCCTGCTCTACGTCGCCGTCATCCCGTTCCTGCGGTGGCCGCCGTGGAAGCTGCTGACGGCGGCGGGCATCCTCGCGCTCGCGGCGCCGTCGCTGCTGGCTCTGCTCGCGGCCCTCACCCTGCACCCGTACGGGGCGGGGGTGAGCCTGGTGCTGTACGGCTCGTACCCGATCACCGCCTGGCTCGCGTTCGTGCTGGCCGGCATGGCGCTCGGCCGCCTGCAGGTCGACAGGCTCGAGACCGCGGCGATCACCCTCGCCGTCGGGCTCGGTCTCATGGCGGTCGGATACGGGCTGGGTCTCGTCGGCGCGGTCGCGGGGCTTGGCGCTTCGTCGTACGACGGCGGCGGCGCCTCGGCGTCGGGCTGGAGCACCTACCCGGAGGCTCTCGCCGCCGCAGATCCGCTGGGCGCGGTGGTCTCCGCAGTCTTCGCCGTCGACCCGCATTCGGGTGGGACCGCCGAGATCCTGGGCTCCGGGGGCTTCGCGCTGTGCGTCGTCGCCGCGTGCCTGCTGCTGAGCGGCCCGCTGCGCTGGGTGCTGCTCCCGCTGGGCGCCCTCGGATCCATGCCGCTGTCGGCATACACGGTGCACGTCCTCTCCACCGCTCTCGTCGGCGGACCCGGGGGCTTCTTCGCGAGCAACGCGTTCTGGGGTGCCACGGCCATCTGTCTGCTGCTGATCTCGACCGTGTGGTCGATCCTCTGGGGACGCGGTCCCCTGGAGAGGCTGGTCGGACGTGCCGCGACGAAGATGGCCGCAATCCCGAGCGGCGCCGTCCCGACGGACCCTGCACAGGCCACGGGTCGTAGGCTGGAATCATGACGATTCCAGCACTCGAACTCAACGACGGACACTCCATCCCCCAGCTCGGGTACGGGGTGTTCAAGGTCCCGGCCGACGAGACCGAGCGTGCCGTGAGCCAGGCGCTCGAGATCGGCTATCGACACATCGACACCGCCGCCATCTACGGCAACGAGGAGGGCGTCGGCGCCGCGATCGCCGCCTCCGGTCTCGCGCGTGACGAGCTGTTCATCACCACCAAGCTCTGGAACGACCGTCACCACGACGAGGAGCCGCGCGCGGCGATCGGCGAGAGCCTCGACAAGCTCGGTCTCGACGCCGTCGACCTGTACCTCGTGCACTGGCCCACGCCCGAGAAGGACGACTACGTGCACGCCTTCGCGAAGCTGGTCGAGCTGCGCGAGGCCGGCCTGACGCGCAGCATCGGCGTCTCGAACTTCCTGGTCCCGCACCTCGAGCGCGTCGTCGCCGAGACCGGTGTGACCCCGGCGGTCAACCAGATCGAACTGCACCCGGCCTACCAGCAGCGCGACATCGTGGACTGGGCGACCGCGCACGGCATCCGCATCGAGTCCTGGGGTCCGCTCGGACAGGGCAAGTACGACCTGTTCGGCACCCCGGCCATCGCCGACGCCGCCTCGGCGCACGGCGTGACGCCCGCCCAGGCGGTGCTGCGCTGGCACCTGCAGAAGGGGTTCATCGTGTTCCCCAAGTCGGTGCGCGAGGAGCGGCTGCGCGAGAACCTCGATGTCTTCGGATTCGAGCTCACCGAGGCCGAGGTCGCGGCCATCGACGCGCTCGACCCGCTCGACGGATCGGGCCGCGTCGGCTCGCACCCGAACGATGTGAACTGAGGCCAGGTGCCCTGACCCGGTCCGGACGGAGACGTCCCGTATCGACAGATGACGCCCCGTGTCGCCGCTCGCGACACGGGGCGTCGTCGTGAGTAGCGTCGTCGGCATGACTGCTCCCTACCGCGTCGTCGCCGTCTCCGGATCCCTGCACGAGCCCAGCAAGACCACGGCGCTCATCCGTGCCATCGCCGATGCCGTCGCCGAGCGCGCGGAGGTCGAGATCGAGATCGTCGAGCTCACCGACATCGGACCCTCGCTCGCGGGTGCGCTGCGCCGCGATCAGCTGCCGGCCGAGGTCGAGGAGAAGCTCGTCGCGATCGAGACGAGCGATCTCCTGATCGTCGGGAGCCCCGTCTACCGGGCCTCGTTCACCGGGCTCTTCAAGCACCTGTTCGACTTCGTCGGTCAGTACGAGCTCGTCGGCAAGCCGGTGCTGCTCGCCGCGACCGGCGGCGGTGAGCGCCACGCCCTCATCATCGAGCACCAGCTGCGACCGCTGTTCGCGTTCTTCCAGGCGCTCACCCTGCCGGTCGGCGTCTACGCCAGCAACACCGACTTCGACGGCTACGTGATCGCCTCGGAGGTGCTGCGGGCGCGGATCGCGCTGGCGGCGGAGCGCGCCCTGCCGCTCGTGGGCTACGCGGCCTCGCGTCCCGCCGAGCAGCTCCTCGTGTCCTGAGCAGCTCCTCGCGTCCCGCCGAGCATCTCCTCGCGTCCCGCCGAGCATCTCCTCGCGTCCCGCCGAGCAGCTCCTCGCGTCCCGCCGAGCAGCTCCTCGTCTCCTGAGCTGCTCGTCTCCCGGCGCCTCCCGGTCTTCGCGGCGGCGTAGCGTGAGAGCATGACCAACCGGCTCGCCGACACGCTCAGCCCCTATCTCCGCGCTCATGCCGACAATCCGGTCGACTGGTATCCCTGGGGACCCGAGGCGTTCGCCGAGGCCCAGCGCCGCGACGTGCCCCTGATGATCTCGATCGGGTATTCGACGTGCCACTGGTGCCATGTCATGGCGCGCGAGTCGTTCGCGGATCCCGAGACGGCCGCGCTCATCGATCGCGACTTCGTCGCGGTGAAGGTCGATCGCGAGGAGCATCCCGACGTCGACGGCGCCTACATGGCTGCCGCGTCGGCGTTCACGCAGAACCTCGGCTGGCCGCTCACGGTCTTCACGACGCCCCGCGGGCGGGCGTTCTATGCCGGCACCTACTGGCCGCCCGAGGCGCGACAGCCGATGCCCGCCTTCCGTGACGTCCTCGCGGCCGTGCACGAGGCCTGGACCGTCCGCCGCGGGCAGGCGGAGGAGTCCGCGGATGCGGTGACCGACGCGCTGGCGCGGGCGGCGACCTCGACGCCCTCCGATCTGCCGGATGCCGCCGCGATCGCCGCTGCGGCCGGGGCGATCGCCGCGCGCGAGGATCCGCAGTTCGCCGGCTTCGGGGGCGCGCCCAAGTTCCCGGTGGCGACGACGCTGGGGCTGCTGCAGACCCCGCTGGTGCGCCGGGAGGCCGCGGATGCCGCGGCGGCGGCCGAACGGGCGCTCGCGGCGATGGCGGCATCCGATCTGCGCGACGCCGACGGCGGCTTCTTCCGTTACGCCACCCAGCGCGACTGGACCGTGCCGCACTACGAGCGGATGCTGACCGACAACGCGCAGCTGCTCCTCGTGGCTCTCGCCGCGGACGACGAGCCCACGGTCCGCGGCATCGCCGGGTTCCTGCTCGACACGCTCCGCCTCGACGGGGGAGGGTTCGGCGCCGCCCAGGACTCGGAGTCGTGGATCGACGGCGCGCGCAGTGAGGGCGGCTACTACCTGCGGGCGGTGTCGGAGCGGGCGGGCCTGGAACCGCCGTCGGTCGACGGCAAGGTGATCACGGGCTGGAACGGGCTGGCGATCGCCGCGCTCGCCACGGCGGGAGCGACGCGTGCCGAGTCGTCGTGGGTGCGCGCGGCGCAGGAGGCCGCCGAGTACGTGCTGCGGGTCAACACGGACCCGGCCGGGAGGCTCGTGCGCGCCTCGCTCGACGGGGTCGCGTCGGACGCGGTGGCGACGACCGCCGATGTCGCGCTGCTCGCCGACGGGCTGTTCGCCCTCGCCGTCGCGACGGGAGAGGCGGCGTGGGCCGTCTCCGCGCGCGACCTGCTCGACACCGCCATCGAGGGACTCGACGGAGATCCGCTGCTCGCCGCGCACGGCATCGCCGTCGCCCCGGATCAGAGCGACGGCGATCTGCCGTCCGGTACGGCGGCCGTCGTCGCCGCGTCGCTCACCGCCTGGCGGCTGGGGGCGGGGGAGCGGTACCGGGCGGCTGCCGCCGAGCGGGTGCGCGAGCATGCGGCATCCGCTCTCGCGCAGCCCTTCGCACACGGCAGCCTGCTGCGTGCGTCGGCCGGACTCGTCGATGCTCCCCGCCAGATCGTCGTGGTGACGGTGTCACCCTCCGGGGCCCTCGCGGCCGCCGCGCGGCGCAGCGATGCCGACCTGATCTCGATCGTCACGCCCGCCCAGGCCGAGGCGTTCGCGGACGCCGGGTTCGCGCTGTTCGAGGGCAAGGGGGCGTCGGTCGAGGGCGACGGCGTCGAGCGGGCCTTCGACTGCCGGGCGTTCGTCTGCCGGCTGCCGGTGAGCGATCCCGGCGAGATCTCCCGCTCGAGGTGACGCTCAGCAGGCAGTGCAGCCTGAGCGGGCGGTGCAGCCTCAGCGGGAGTTGCGCGGATGCTGTCGCGCGGTGCGCTCGTTGCCGCGCCGATAGTCGCCGGTGATCCGCGCCATCAGCAGCTGTGCGTCCGTGTCCGCGGCCTGTGCGAGGAAGTCGCTCGCCCGCGCGCCGCGAAGCACGGTCGCGGTCGTCCCGTGGTGGCGGATGACGACGTCATCGCCGCGCACCGTGAACTCGAAACCGGAGGGGCTGCCCATGCTGCGATCGTAGCCCGCGGGTCAGATCCAGCCCGGCATCCAGTTGTGCAGCAGCCAGAAGTCGTACGGCACGCTCATTCCCGTCCACACGGGGTAGAAGAACGCGGAGACCAGCACCACGACGACGAGGAAGATCAGCACCGTCCGTTCGCCCGCCTGTCGTCGGTGCAGCGGGTCCTCGCGCCGTCCGGCGAGGTGACGCAGCACGACGGCCAGGGCGATCGCGAGGAAGGGTGCCATCGCCACCGTGTAGAACTGGAAGATCGTGCGCTCGGGGAACAGCAGCCACGGGATGTACGTGGCGGCGAGTCCGACCAGCGCGAAGGTGAAGGCGGGCCCGACGGGGCGGCGGGAGATCCAGCCGCGGACCATCCGGTAGATGAGGTAGACGGCGGCGGCGACGCCGGCGTACCAGATGAGCGGATTCGGGATCGTCGAGATCACGGCGATGCAGTGGTCGACGCCGCACGGCGCGGGGTCGCTGCCCACCCAGACCGCCGTCGGCCGCAGCAGGAACGGCCACTCCCATGCAGGGCTGGCGTAGGGATGCCCCTTCACGAGGCCGACGTGGAAGTTCAGGATCGCCTCGTGGTAGTTCCACAGGGCGATCAGCGGGTTCGGGTCGCTCTGGCGGGCGTAGCCGCCGGAGGTCACCAACCATCCGGTCCAGCTGGTGAGGTAGACGGCGAATGCCGGGACGACCAGCAGCACGAACGACACAGGCCCCTGGCGGAAGGCGGCGGAGGTGGGCCACAGCACCACGCCGGCGCGGCGGCGGGCGAGGGCGTCGGTCACCACGACGTAGAGTCCGAAGGCGGCGAGCGCGTACAGGCCCGACCATTTCACGGCACAGGCGGCGCCGAGCGCGACACCGGCGGCGACCAGCCACGGCCGCCGCCACAGCACCCGGCCCCACATCGGGTCGGGGGCGTCGGGGTCCGCGTGTTCGAGCACCGGGATCACCCGGTCGCGGTCGATGAGGATGAAGAGCGCTCCGAGCATCAGGAAGAACGTGAGCGGTCCGTCGAGCAGCGCGGTGCGGCTCATCACGATGCTGAGGCCGTCGATCGCGAGCAGCGTCGCGGCGACGGTCGCGACGACGATCGAGCCGGTCAGACGGCGCGCGACCAGGTACACGAGCAGCACCGTGGCGGTGCCGAGCAGGGCGGTCGCGATGCGCCAGCCGACGGTGTTGTCCGGTCCGCCGACGGCCATGCCCAGGGCGATCAGCCATTTGCCCAGCGGCGGATGCACGATGAACGACCCCGCCTCCGACAGCGGAAGCTGCTGCAGGGTGATGAAGGCCTCGTTCGCGTCCTTGCCCCACGTGCCCTCGTAGCCCAGGGTCCACAGCGACCAGGCGTCCTTGACGTAGTACGTCTCGTCGAACGCGAGCTGGTGCGGATGCCCGAGGTTCACCAGACGCAGCACGGCGGCGAGCGCCGTCACGACCAGCGGGGCGAACCAGCGCAGCATCCGCCCCCAGTCCGGGTCGTCCAGGAGGCGGTCGCGCAGCCGTCCGTAGCGCGTCAGCCGTTCCTCGGGCGGAGGCATCAGCGGTGCGGGCGTGGTCACCGCTCCAGCCTAGACAACCCGGCCATGGCGTCCGCCTAAGCTGGGCGGGTGATCATCCTCGCCGCGACCCCGATCGGAAACCTCGGGGACGCGTCGCGCCGCCTCATCGAGGTGCTGGAGAACGCCGAGGTCGTCGTCGCGGAGGACACCCGCACCACCGGGCGACTGCTGCAGGCCCTGCAGATCGCGAACCGGCCGCGGCTGATCGCCCTGCACGATCACAACGAGAAGCAGAAGGCGGCCGAGCTCGCGACGCTCGCGATCGAGACCGACGTCGTCGTCGTCAGCGATGCCGGGATGCCGGCGATCAGCGACCCCGGCTACGGGCTGGTCGCCGCGGCCGTGGCGCTCGGCGTGACCGTGACCGCCATCCCCGGTCCCAGCGCGGTGCTGATGGCCCTGTCGATCTCGGGACTGCCGACCGACCGGTTCACGTTCGAGGGGTTCCTGCCCCGCAAGCCGGGGGAGCGGCGCTCGACGCTGCGCGCGCTCGCCGCCGAGCCCCGCACCATGGTCTTCTTCGAGTCGCCGGCACGGCTGGCGTCGTCGCTCGCCGACATGGGCACAGCCTTCGGTGACGACCGGCGCATCGCGGTGTGCCGCGAGCTCACGAAGTTCTACGAGGAGGTCCGCCGAGGCACCTCCGCCGAACTGGTGGAGTGGGCGACGGCGGGGGTCAAGGGCGAGATCGTGGTCGTCGTCGAGGGGGCGCCCCGCAGGGAGGCCTCGGCGGATGACGCGCTCGCGCAGGTGCAGCGGCTCGTGTCCTCCGGCATCCGTCTGAAGGATGCGTGCGCCGAGGTCGCCGCGGCCACCGGTCTCTCGTCGCGCGACCTGTACCAGGCCGCGCTCGCCGCCCGCAGCTGATGACCGCGGGGGTCGATGCCGAGATCGCGGCAGCGTACGACGCGCGCGCGGCCGAGTACGTCGCGCTGGCGGGCACGATCGCGCAGCTGGATGCTCGGGATGCGGCGGTCATCGCTGCCTGGCGCGACGGCACCGCGGGCGTGCTGCTGGACGCAGGATGCGGGCCCGGTCAGTGGACGCAGCTGCTGGCCCGAGGGGAGCGTGAGGCGCGCGGGATCGATCTGTCGGCCGCCTTCGTCGCATCCGCACGGCACCGGCACCCCGGCATCCGCTTCGACGTCGGCTCTTTCCGCGACCTGCCTCTGGAGGAGCGGTCGGTCGGCGGCATCATAGCCTGGTATTCGCTGATCCACGTCCCTCCGGGGGATCTGCCCGAGATCCTCGCGGAGTTCGCGCGGGTGCTGGTGCCCGGTGGCAGCCTCCTGATCGGGTTCTTCGAGGGCGAGCCGCGAGAGCGCTTCGCGCATGCGATCGCTCCGGCGTACTTCTGGTCGGCCGACGCGCTCGCCGCGGTGCTGGCGGAGACGGGGCTCGAGGTCGTGTCGTCGGAGAGCCGCGGGCGCGAGCCCCACGAGGTCAGCACCCGGCCGCACGGGTCGCTCATCGCGCGCTCGACACCCGGGTAGCCTGGTGCACACCCACCCGGAGGAGGAGCGAGCGTGAGCAGGAAGGCGACCGTCTACGACGTCGCGGAGCGCGCCGGCGTGTCGATCGCGACGGTGTCGCGCGTGCTGCGGCAGCCGGATGCCGTGCGCCCCGCCACGCGCGAGCGCGTGCTCGACACGGTCTCCGAGCTCGGGTACGTGCCCAGCGGCAGCGCGCGCGGACTCGCGGAACGCCGCACCGGCGTGCTGGGGCTGTACTTCCCGGGGTTCGACGCGTCGGAGGACGCCCCGGTGCTCGACGTGCTCGCCGAGGGGCAGTCCGCCCGGCCGTCGTTCACGGTCGAACAGCGCACCACCGACGCAGGCGTGCCGCAGCCGACCATGCTGTTCCTCGACGAGGTGCTGCGCGGTGCCGAGCTGGAGGCGTGGAAGCAGGGTTTCGTGCTCATGATCGGTGTCGGTCGCGACGATCCCGGCCGGGAGACGGTGCGCGACATCGCCGGCCGGGTCGACGGACTGATGGTGCTGGCTCGGAGCGTGCCCGACGACGTGCTCGCCCGGCTCGCCCGGCGGATCCCGGTGGTCGTGCTGTCGGGGCCTGCGCGCGGCGACAGCTACGACCACGTCACGGTGGACAACGCCGAGGCCATGGCGGAGCTGACCCGCCTGGTGCTCGCGCAGGCCGACCCCGGCGGCATCGCCTTCGTCGGGGGACCTGCGGATTCTCCCGACGGTGCGCAGCGGTGGGACGGCTTCGCCGCCGCCGTCGCCGAGGCGGGGCTCGCCCTCGATGACGTGACCGTGCTGCGCGGAGACTTCACGCGCGCGTCGGGTCACGCGGCGGCGCAGACGCTCATCGACGGCGGTGCGCCCTCGGTGCTCGTGGCCGCCAACGACCAGATGGCGCTCGGAGCGATCGACGCGTTCCGCTCGGCCGGCATCCGGGTTCCCGACGATGTGCGGGTCACGGGCTTCGACGGCATCGAGGCCGCCGCGCTGTCGCGTCCGGCGCTGACCACCGTGCGGCAGCCGATGATCGATCTCGGTCGTGCCGCCGTGCAGCTGCTCTCCCGCCGCCTCGAGCGGCCGGACGCCGACCCGATGACCGTGCGCCTGCCGTTGCAGATCATCGTCCGCGAGAGCTCGCAGCGCCCCTGACCGACGGACGGCGGCGACGGCGGTCCCGGCCGCGGCGGCTCAGGCGCGGTCGTGCAGCGTGATGCGGTAGCCGTCGGGATCGGCGAACGTGAACGTGCGCCCGAACGGGCCGTCGATCGGTGCGGCGACGATCGTGTGGCCGTCGGCGACCAGCGCGTCGTGGATCTCCTGCACGTCGGTGGCATGGAGCCAGATCGCGGCGCCGATGCCCGGCTGGTCGACGGCGTCGAGGTCGGTGCCGGGAGCGATGTCGCGCAGTGCGAAGGCGATGGGAGTCGTCGTGAAGACCACGGCGTGCGGAGGGCCCGCCGGAGAGCGGACGAGACCGAGGTATCTCTCGTAGAAGGCCTGGGAGGCGGTGAGGTCGCGGGTCTGGAGGGAGACGAAGTCGGGGCCGGTGACGGGCATCAGGTGCTCTTCTCTGTTCGTGTCAGTTATCTGACATGAGTCAGCGTATGTCAGAATACTGACATGAGTCAAGACGGCGGCAGCATCGACCTCGACAGTTCGCTCGGATACCTGCTCAAAGAGGCGTCGAGCGCGCTGCGTGCGGCCATGGAGGAGGTGCTGCGGCCACTCGGGATGACCATCACGCACTACTCCTGCCTCGAGCTGCTCGCCCAGCGCCCCGGCCTCTCGAACTCCGAGCTCGCCCGCGGGGCGTTCGTGACGCGGCAGTCCATGAACGTCCTGCTCCAGACGCTGGAGCGCGACGGCCTGGTCACGCGCCCCGACGCTCCTCCGGTCGGCAAGGCGCTTCCGGCCCGCCTCACCCCGCGCGGGCGGGAGCGTCTCGCCGCCGCCACGGCGGCGGTCCGATCCGTCGAGATCCGCATGCTCGCGGGGATGACGGACGCGGATCAGTCGGCGGCCTTCCGCGCGCTCCAGAGCATGACTCGGTCGCTGCGCACTCCCGCCGGCTGACTCTGCCCAGCCGCGTCGGCTGAACACCTCCTCTCCCCGAGAGGGGGTTGCGCGGCGCAAATGTATGCGCTTACAATTGCTGGAACGGCTTCGGCCGTGGGGTGCCCCGACCCGTGGGATCCCTTCATGACACAGACGACATGAGGTGGCAGTGTGGCGAAGACGCACATGCTCCGGCGCTGGCGGAGAGCGGCGATCGTGGGACTGGCGGCAGCGGCCGTGGTCCTCAGCGGTTGCAGCATCCAGATCAGTTCGCAGCCCGATCCTTCGATCGGCGACGACACGATGCTCATCAATGCGGACAAGGGGAACCCGTTCTTCACACGGAACTTCAATCCGTACCTGACGAACACCCGCACCGCGTCGAGGTGGATCTACGAACCGCTGATCCTGGTGAACCCCCTCGACGGCACGCTCAACCCGTGGCTGGCCTCCGAGTGGACCCAACCCGATGCCCGCACGATCGTGATGACGATCCGCGATGGCGTGACCTGGAGTGACGGCGAAGAGCTGACGCCCGACGACGTGGCCTTCACCTTCCAGCTCCTCAAAGACAACCCGACCCTCGACATCAAGGGCGCGTGGCAGCACCTCGAGAGCGTCGAGACCAGCGGCGACGACATCGTCCTGCACCTGAAGACCGAAGATGCGCCGTCGCTGTCGATCCTCGGGCAGACGATGATCGTGCCGGAGCACCGCTGGGCGGACGTGAAGAACCCGGACACCTACCGCAACGAGGACCCGGTCGGCACGGGGCCCTTCGTGCTGGGCAACTACAACGACCAGCAGTACTCGATGGACAAGAACCCCGACTACTGGCAGGCCGACTCGGTCGAGATCGAGCACATCATCCTCCCCTCCACGAACTCGCAGTTGGACACCGTCAGCCGTGGGTACGACTGGGCCTACTCCTTCCTCTCCGATGTCGAGGGCACGTGGGGAGCGGCGAGCGAGCACAACTCCTGGTGGTTCCCGCCGGGCGGTGTGATCGGACTGATGCCGAACCTCGAGGTCGCCCCCTTCGACGACGTGAACGTGCGACGAGGAATCGCCCTCTCGCTCGACCGTGCCGAGATCGCGGAGACCGCCTCCGAGGGGCACATGAAGCCTGCCGGCCAGACCGGACTGATCCTCCCCAACCAGGAGGAGTACCTCGACCCCTCGATCCCCGACCAGGGTGTGATCACCCAGGATCAGGATGCCGCACTCGCGGCCTTCGCCCAGGCCGGATACACCCTCGACGGCAACCGTCTCGTGAACGCGTCGGGCGAGCAGCTCGAATTCTCGCTCACGAGCGCGAACGGCTTCACGGACTGGACGCGGGCAGCGCAGACTGTGCGCAGCCAGCTCGCCGATGTCGGGGTGAAAGTCACCCTCAAGCTCCCGCAGCCCGCGGGCTATCAGAGTGCGATCAGCACCGGAGACTTCGAGATGGCCGTGGGCGGAATGGGCAACGGCGACGTGTACCAGGCGTACAACAACCTGCTCTCCAGCGAGTTCTACGTGCCGTCGGGAGAGAAGACGGCGAACAACTTCGAGCGTTATCGATCGGAGAAGGCCGACGCACTGCTCGCGGAGTACCGCGAGACCGTGGACGCCGCCCGTCAGGCCGAGATCGTCAAGGAGCTGCAGGGCATCGTCTACGACGAGATGCCCGTGATCGGCCTCTACTACGGCGGCATCTGGGGGCTGTTCAACGACGCCAAGTTCACCGGGTGGCCCTCGGCGGAGGACCCGTACATGATCCCGCAGAACTATGACTCCGCGCCGCTGATGATCTTCACGCACCTGAAGCGCGTCGAGGAGGGGGACCGATGAAGTACTCGCTCCAGAAGTTCGGTCTGTTCGTGCTCACCCTGTGGGCTGCCGTCACCCTGAACTTCTTCCTGCCCCGCTTGATGCCCGGCTCCCCGGCGGATGCCGCCATCGCCAAGCTGTCCCAGAACGGGCCGGTGTCCGATGCGACCCGCGCCGCGATCGAAGCGCAGCTCGGCGTCCCCACCGGATCGATGTGGGATCAGTACGTCGCCTATCTCGGACAGGTGGTCCGGCTCGACTTCGGCGTCTCCTACACGTTCTATCCGCAGTCCGTGTCGAGCATGGTGTCGACCGCGCTGCCGTACACGATCGGCCTGGTCGGCATCGTCACGATCCTCGCCTTCGTGATCGGCACGCTGATCGGCGTCGCCGCCGCGTGGCGCCGCGGCACCTGGCTCGACTCGCTGCCGACGCTGACCGGCTCGTTCCTCAGCACCTTCCCGTATTTCTGGACCGCGCTGCTGCTGCTGTTCTTCCTCGGGTACGTGCTGCACTGGTTCCCGACGACCGGCGCGTACGCCGCGACGACGACCCCGGGGTTCACCGGAGAATTCATCGGCGACCTGCTCAGCCATGCGGTGCTGCCCGCGCTGACGATCCTGCTGACCTCGCTCGGCGGCTGGATCATCGGCATGCGCAACGCCATGATCAACACGCTGGGCGACGACTACGTGACCTTCGCCGAGGCGAACGGGCTGCACGGCCGCACGATCGCGATCCGCTACGCCGCCCGCAACGCGATCCTGCCGAACCTCACCGGCTTCGGCCTCACCCTCGGCGGTGTGGTCGGCGGATCGATCCTCGTGGAGCAGGTGTTCGGATATCCCGGTATCGGATATCTGCTCTTCAACGCCGTGATCGGGCAGGACTACCCGCTCATGCAGGCGCTCTTCCTGATGATCACCGTCAGCGTGCTCGTCGCCAACTTCCTCGTGGACATCCTCTACGGGGTACTCGACCCGAGGACTCGCCGATGACCTCCACCATGAACGTCAAGGTTCCCGCCGAGCGGATCGCGGCTCCCAGCCCGTGGCGCTCGTTCGCCCGCATGGTCGGCACGCTCTGGTCGAACGGCAAGGCCAGGCTCGGACTCATCATCCTCGGACTCTTCGTCGTGGTGGCGGTGTTCGCGCCGTTGATCGCGCCGTACGGGGCCAAGGACAACTCGTTCGAGCGCAACGCCGACGCCTCGTGGGCTCACTGGCTCGGGACGACGGCCGCCGGGGAGGATGTGCTGAGCCAGCTGATCTTCGGATCGCAGATCAGCCTGCTGGTCGGCCTCGCCGCCGGCATCCTCTCGACGATCGTCGCCGTGCTGATCGGTCTCAGCTGGGGGTACATGCGCGGATTCCTGGGCGAGGTGGTCGGCTTCATCGTCAATCTCTTCCTCGTGATCCCCGGTCTGCCCCTCATGATCGTGATCGCCGCCTACCTGCAGAACGGCGGCATCCTGATGATCATCGCGGTGATCGTCGTCACCGGATGGGCATGGGGAGCGCGTGTGCTGCGCAGCCAGACCCAGTCGCTCCGCGGCAACGACTTCGTCACCTCGGCGCAGTTCTCGGGTGACAGCCGTGCACGCATCGTCTTCCGCGAGATCCTGCCGAACATGACCTCGATTATCGCCGGGACGCTCTTCGGAGCGGCGACGGCGGCGATCCTCGCGGAGGCCGGACTCGAGTTCCTCGGTCTCGGAGACTCCAGCATCGTCAGCTGGGGCACCATGCTCTACTGGGCGCAGAACTCCAACTCCCTGCTCACGGGGCAGTGGCTGCTGCTGTTCGCCCCCGGTCTGTGCATCGCCCTGCTCGCCCTGAGCCTGACACTGATCAACTTCGGCGTGGACGGCATCTCCAATCCGCGCCTGCGTGAAGGGAAGGGCCGATGAGCGCCATGGAAGACAGCGGCATCCTGCTCGACGTGCAGGATCTGTCGGTCGAGTACGCATCGCCGGGCACCAAGCCGGTCACCGCGGTCGAGAGCGTCTCGTTCTCGCTGCGACGCGGCGAGTTCGTCGGGCTCGTCGGGGAGTCCGGGTCGGGCAAGTCGACCCTGGGCTTCGCGCTGACCCGTCTGCAGAAGCCCCCGGCGCGCATCAGCGGCGGCCGCATCCTGTTCGACGGCCGCGACATCCGCGAGCTGAACGCGGAGGAGCTGCGGCGTCAGCGTCAGGGCGGGTTCGCGATGGTGCTGCAGTCCGGCATGAACGCGCTGAACCCGGTGCGCACGGTCGGCAATCACTTCCGCGACATCTTCGCCGCCCACGGGCACGTCCCCCAGAAGGATCGGGAGGCCAGGGCCGAAGAGCTGATCGGCAAGGTGGGCCTCGACCGTTCAGTGCTCGCGAGGTATCCGAGCGAGCTGTCCGGTGGAATGCGCCAGCGCACCTCGATCGCTCTCGCGCTTTCGCTGGAGCCCCAGCTGATGGTGTTCGACGAGCCGACCACGGCCCTCGACGTGCTCGTGCAGCACGCCGTCATGGACACGATCAAGGACCTGCAGCGGTCCGAGCACTTCACCGCGATCCTGATCAGCCATGACCTGGGCATCGTGCTCGAGGCCACCGATCGGGTCATGGTCATGCACGAGGGGCGGATCGTCGAGGACGCACCGAGCATCGACATCCTCACCAGGCCGCAGGACGAGTACACGCAGATGCTGCTCAGCCACTACGCCGACCCGAGGGCCGAGTCGATCTCGATCCCCGGCTTCGTCGACCTGGGCACGCGCCGACGCGAGGGACGGTCGCGCACCGACGTCACCGAGACGGTGCCGACGGTGTCGCAGCGGGACACGCGCCGTGCGGATGCCGCGATCGTCGTCGAGGGCGTGTCGAAGCGGTACCCCGCACCCCGCCGCGGCGAGAAGCCGGTGACGGCGGTCGACGACGTGTCGTTCCGGCTCGAACCGGGTGAGGCGCTCGCCCTCGTCGGGGCGTCGGGCTCGGGCAAGTCGACGATCGCGAAGCTCATCACGGGCGTCGAGAAGCCCACCGACGGCACCGTGCGGTTCGGCGACGTCGATGTGGCGACCCTCGGCCGTAAGGGGCTGCGCGATCTCCGCAAGGACGTCCAGATGGTCTTCCAGGACCCGTATGCGGCGCTCAACCCGCTGCACACCGTCGAGTACGCGCTCAGCCGTCCGATCCGCAACTACACGAAGCTCCGCGGGCAGGAGGCGCGGGATCGCATGCTCGAACTCCTCGAGACGGTGGGCCTGACACCGGTCGAGCAGTTCGCGGCGAAACTCCCGCACCAGCTCTCGGGCGGCCAGCGTCAGCGCGTGGTCATCGCGCGCGCGCTCGCCAGCGACCCGCAGGTGCTGATCGCCGACGAGCCCGTCTCGATGCTCGACGTGTCGCTGCGCGCGGGGGTGCTCGCCCTGCTCGAGGACCTGCGTGAGCGGTGGGGCATCAGCATGCTCTACATCACGCACGACCTGCTGAGCGCGCGCCTGGTCACCGAGAACATCCTGGTGCTCAACAGCGGACGGGTCGTCGAGCGGGGAGAGACCGCCCAGGTTCTGCAGCATCCCGAGGACCCGTACACGGTCCAGCTGCTGGATGCCGTGCCCAACCCGTCACGCATCCGATAACCCGTCATTCACCGATAGCCCGTCATTCACCGACGGACACCTCACCCGACGAACACGAGAGGGGCGCACCTGTGCTCACATTCCCTGACGGCTTTCTCTGGGGCGCCGCGACCGCGGCCCATCAGGTGGAGGGGAACAACACGACCAGCAACTGGTGGACGATGGAGCATGCTCCCGGGTCCCCGATGGTGGAGCCCTCGGGCGACGCCGCGGACCACTTCCACCGGTATCCGGAAGACATGCGGCTTCTCGCCGATGCCGGACTGAACTCGTACCGCTTCTCGCTGGAGTGGGCGCGCATCGAGCCCGAGCGCGGCTTCGTGTCGCGGGCGATGCTCGACCACTACCGGCGGATGATCGACACGGCGCGCGAGAACGGGCTCGACCCGACGGTGACCCTGATGCACTTCACGGTGCCGCAGTGGTTCCAGAAGGACGGATTCTGGCGGGCGGATGATGCGGTAGACCTCTTCTCGCGCTACGTCGAGACGGTGCTGCCGATCCTCGACGGCGTGACCTACGTCTGCACGATCAACGAGCCGAACATCGCGGCGATGCTCGCCGGGGGAGAGGATGCGGCCAACCTCGTCGCGTTCGGTCTGCCGAACCCCGACCTCGCGGTGGCCGACACCCTGCTCGACGCCCACCACAGAGCATCCGAGATCCTGCACTCCGTGCCTGGCGTGCAGGCCGGATGGACGATCGCGACGCAGGCCTTCCACTCCACCGGCGAGCCCGGTGCCGACGAGATGCTGGCCGAGTACGGCGACCCTCGCGATCACTGGTACCTCGACCAGTCCGCGGGTGACGACTTCGTCGGTGTGCAGGCGTACACGCGCACCTTCATCGGCCCCGAGGGCCCTCGCCCGGTCGCGGACGATGTCGAGACGACGCTCACCGGGTGGGAGTTCTTCCCCGAGGCGCTCGAGCTGGGCGTGCGCAGTGCGTGGGAGCGCAGCGGAGGGGTGCCGGTGCTCGTGACCGAGAACGGCATCGCGACCGCGGACGACACCCGGCGCATCGCGTACACCCAGGGCGCGCTGGAGGGGCTGCACCGGGCGATCTCGGACGGCATCGAGGTCAAGGCGTATCAGCACTGGAGTGCGCTCGACAACTACGAGTGGGCCAGCGGATTCCGCCCGACCTTCGGTCTCATCGGCTTCGACCACGAGACGTTCGCGCGCACGCCGAAGCCGTCGCTGGCATGGCTGGGAGAGGTGGCCCGCCGCAACGCCCTCTGACGGGGTTACCCTCGGATCATGACCAACCGGAGCACGATCGAGGAGACCCGCACGCTGCGGGGCGACCGGCTTCGATCGGCGGCCGCCGGGCTGAGCGCGGCGGTCGCCGCGGTCGGCCTGGCGGAGCTCGTCGCCGCGGTCGTGGAACCGAGTGCGAGTCCGTTCGCGGTGATCGGCAGCGGTCTGATCGACCTCGCCCCGAGCTGGGCGAAGGATGCCGCCATAGCCCTGTTCGGCACGGGTGACAAGCTCGCCCTGATCACCGGGATCGCGATCGTCCTCGTCGGCGTCGCCGCGCTCGCCGGCATCCTCGAGCGGCGGCGCGCGGGAGTGGGCGCCACGATCCTCGCCGCCCTGGGCGTGCTGGCGCTGGTCGCGGCGATGATCCGTCCCGGTGCCGGGCCGTTCGCCTGGCTTCCCGGGCTCGTCGCGGGAGCGGTCGCCGTGGTCGCCCTGCGGCTGCTCGTGCGACGGCTGAGTCCCGTACCGTATCTCCGCCCCGACGCCGAGGAGCGCCGACGGTTCCTGCTGTGGACCGTCGGCGTCGCCGCGACCGGCGTGGTGGCCCTCGTCGTGGGCAACGCCGCGCGGGGTGCGACCCGATCGATCGACGCGGTGCGCACCGCTCTGCGGCTGCCTGCGCCGACCACGCCCGCGCCTGCGGTCGCCGCGAGCGCCGAGATCGGCGTGCCCGGACTCGCCTCGGTCGTCACCTCGAACGCCGACTTCTACCGCATCGACACCGCGCTGATCGTCCCGCGCCTCGACCCGGCGGACTGGACGCTGCGCATCCACGGCATGGTCGAGCGCGAGGTGCGGATCACGTGGGACGAACTCCTCGCGCTGCCGATGCAGGAGTCCTACGTGACGCTCGCCTGCGTCTCGAACGAGGTGGGCGGAGACCTGATCGGCAACGCCCGATGGCTCGGGCATCCCGTGCGCGAGCTGCTCGCGAAAGCGGGGGTCGACCCCGATGCCGACATGGTGCTGTCGAGGTCGTCGGACGGATTCACCGCGTCGACGCCGATCGAGGCGCTGACCGATGACCGCGATGCCCTGCTGGCCGTGGCCATGAACGGCGAGCCCCTGCCGATCGAGCACGGGTTCCCGGTGCGCATGGTGGTGCCGGGGCTCTACGGCTACGTGTCCGCGACGAAGTGGGTGACCGAGCTCGAGGTCACCCGGTTCGATCGCGCGACCGCGTACTGGACGGACCGCGGCTGGTCCGAGCGTGGTCCCGTGAAGCTGCAGTCCCGCATCGACGTGCCCCGACCGGGGCAGCGGATCGACGCCGGCGATGCGGTCATCGCCGGCATGGCCTGGCAGCAGCACGTCGGTATCGAGGGCGTCGAGGTGCGCATCGATGAGGGGCCCTGGAGTCGTGCCGAGCTCTCGACCCCGATCTCGCCCGACACCTGGGTGCAGTGGCGCCTGCCGTGGGCGGCCGAGAGCGGCATGCACACCGTCGAGTGCCGGGCGCTGAGCGCCGACGGCGAGACTCAGACTTCGGAACCGGCGGGTGTCGTGCCCGACGGCGCGCAGGGGTGGCATCGCATCCAGGTCTCGGTGGCGTGAGCGCCGTTCCCGACGGCGTAACGACCCCCGGCATCCCGCCTAGAATTGTGCCCATGCCCGCAGGCGACTCGTTCTACATCACCACGCCCATCTACTACCCCTCCGATGTCCCGCACATCGGCCACGGGTACACGTCGGTGGCGGTCGACGCGCTCGCGCGCTGGCACCGCCAGGGCGGCGACGACACGTGGATGCTCACGGGCACCGACGAGCACGGCCAGAAGATGCTGCGGGCGGCGGCGGCGAACAACGTCACCCCGCAGGAGTGGGTCGACAAGCTCGTCACCGAGTCGTGGTTCCCGCTGCTGGAGACCCTCGACGTCGCCAACGACGACTTCATCCGCACCACCCAGGAGCGCCATGAGACGAACGTGCAGACGTTCTTCCAGCGCCTCTACGACAACGGGTACATCTATGCGGGCGAGTACGAGGCGCTCTACTGCGTGGGCTGCGAGGAGTTCAAGCCGGAGTCCGAGATCGTCGACGGGACCGGTCCCTTCGAGGGTCTCAAGGTCTGCGCGATCCACTCCAAGCCCCTCGAGCTGCTGCAGGAGAAGAACTACTTCTTCAAGCTCAGCGAGTTCCAGGACCGTCTGCTCGAGCTGTACCGGACGCAGCCCGATTTCGTGCGCCCCGATTCGGCCCGCAACGAGGTCGTCTCCTTCGTCAGCCAGGGACTCAAGGACCTCTCGATCTCGCGCTCCACGTTCGACTGGGGCATCCCGCTCCCGTGGGACGAGTCGCACGTCATCTACGTGTGGGTCGATGCGCTGCTCAACTACGCCACCGCCGTCGGGTACGGCGCCGACCAGGCGACGTTCGACCGTCGCTGGCCCGCGTACCACGTGGTCGGCAAAGACATCCTGCGCTTCCACGCTGTGATCTGGCCCGCGCTGCTCATGGCCGCAGGGCTCGAGGTGCCCCGCGGCGTCTTCGCGCACGGCTGGCTGCTCGTGGGTGGCGAGAAGATGTCGAAGTCCAAGCTCACCGGCATCGCCCCGACGGAGATCACCGACGTCTTCGGCTCCGACGCGTACCGCTACTACTTCCTGTCGGCGATCGCCTTCGGGCAGGACGGCTCGTTCTCCTGGGAGGATCTGTCGGCCCGCTACCAGTCCGAGCTCGCGAACGGCTTCGGCAACCTCGCCTCGCGCACCATCGCGATGATCGAGAAGTACTTCGCCGGAGCTGTCCCCACGGCCGCCGAGTACACCGCGCGTGATCTGGAGATCCAGAAGATCGTCGCGGATGCCGCCTCCAACGCGGATGCCGCGGTCGAGCAGTTCCGCATCGACGAGGCCATCTCGTCGATCTGGACCATCGTCGACGCCCTGAACGGCTACATCACCGAGAACGAGCCGTGGGCTCTGGCCCGCGACGACGAGCAGCGCGGTCGCCTCGGCACCGTCCTGTACACCTGCGCCGAGGGGCTGCGTGCGCTCGCCGTGCTGCTCTCGCCGGTCATGCCGCAGTCGACGGAGAAGCTCTGGAGCGCCCTCGGTGCCGCCGAGAGCCTCGGACGTCTGCAGGATCAGCCGATCCGCGAGGCGGGGGCGTGGGGGGTGCTGCGCCCGGGAACGAGCGTCCACGCACTCGCGCCGCTGTTCCCGCGCGTGGAGACCACCGCCTGAGCCCGGCCCCATGACCTACGTGCAGCAGCGAGACGGCGACGGGCGCAAAGACCTCCGGTATCCGGCGGCCCCCGAGCCGCTCGCCGTGCCCGTGTACGACAACCACGCGCACCTCGAGATCCTCGACGGCGACCAGCCGCTGTCGCTGACCGAGCAGCTCGATCGGGCCGAGGCGGTCGGCATCGCCGGTGTGGTGCAGGCCTCGGGCGACATCGAGTCGTCGCGGTGGGCGGTCGAGGCCGCGGCATCCGACCCTCGCGTGCTCGCGGCGGTGGCGATCCATCCGAACGACGCGCCCGCCTACGCCGAGGCCGGGCGCCTCGGCGGGGTCGGCCTCGACGAGGCGATCGCGGTGATCGACGAGCTCGCAGCCCACCCGCGCACGCGGGCGATCGGCGAGACCGGGCTCGACTTCTTCCGCACGGAGCCCGAGCGCAGGGGAGCCCAGTTCGAGTCGTTCGAGGCCCACATCTCGCTCGCGAAGACGCACGGCATCGCGATGCAGATCCACGACCGGGATGCCCATGACGCCGTGCTCGAGACCTTGCGTCGCGTCGGCGCACCGGAGCGGACGGTGTTCCACTGCTTCTCGGGCGACGACGCGATGGCGCGGGTCTGCGCGGATGCCGGGTACCACCTGTCGTTCGCGGGGAACGTCACGTTCAAGAACGCGCAGAACCTGCGGGACGCACTGAAGGTGACGCCGCTCGATCGCATCCTCGTCGAGACCGACGCTCCGTTCCTCACGCCGACGCCGCTGCGCGGCCGACCGAACGCGCCGTATCTGGTTCCGATCACCGTGCGCTTCATGGCGGCGGAGCTCGGCATCGAGGTCGACGAGCTGTCCGCGCAGATCGCCGAGAACACGCTGCGGGTCTACGGCTCGTTCGTCTGAGTCTCGTTCAGCGACTGATCCACCGGTGCTGCGCTGACGATCTGCGAGATCGGCTTCCAGACCAGCAGCAGCGTGAGTGCGGCGCCGACGAACGCGAACCACCAGGGGGCGGTGAGCCCCCACACCTGTGCGATCACGCCGCCCAGCGCCTGCCCGATCACCATGCCGCCGAACACCCCGACCATGTTGACCGATGCGACCCTGCCCTGCAGCTCGGCCGGCACCAGGCGCTGACGCACGGTGGTCGAGATCGTGCCCCAGACGAAGGCGTAGGCCCCGAAGACGAACATGATCACGAGCGCGACCCACCCTGTGGAGGTGAGGGCGAACGCGAGGTGCATCAGCACCTCCAGCGACAGCACGACCCGCATGAGCGTCGCGAACGACACATGCCGCTCCAGCCATCCGAAGCAGAGCGTGGCGAGGATCCCGCCCACGGCGGAGGCCGTGGTGAGGGCGCCGTACCCGATCGCGCCCATGTGCAGGCGCTCGGTGGCGTAGAGCACGAGCACGCCCCACGGCGCCGCCCAGGTCACGTTGAAGACGAGGATGATCAGCACCAGCATCCGCACCGGAGGGTTCTTCCACAGCCAGCGCAGGCCCTCGCCGATGTCGGTGTGCACGTGCGATCCCTCGCCCTCGCCCTCGCCCTCGCCCTCGCCGGCGGAGCGCGGAGGTACGGGCGTCGCCGCCATGCGCGAGATGAGGACGACCGCGAGGAGCACGCAGACGATCTCGAGCAGGAACGGCCAGGCCGTGCCCGCGGCGAACAGGAACGCGCCCAGCGGAGGCCCCGCGAACTGGTTCGCGACGAGGTATCCGGCCTGCAGTCGGGCATTGCCGATGCCGAGGTCCGACGGCGCCACGAGCATCGGCAGCAGCGTGCTCCCCGCCGTGTCGACGAACACCTCGGCGGTGCCGTACAGGAAGGCGACCGCGAGCACGATCCAGATGTTCGCCGTGCCGGTCAGCAGGAAGGCGCAGAGCCCTGCGAGCACCACGGCCCGCGCCGCGTTGGCGAACATCACCAGGCGTCGACGGTCGAACCGGTCGGCGATCGCCCCGGCGTGCAGGCCGAACAGCAGCCACGGCAGGAACTGCAGGATGGCGCCCGCGGCGACCAGGATCGGCGACGACGTCATCGACGCGATGAGCAGGGGAGCGGCCGCGAGGGCGACACCGTCTCCGACGTTGCTCGTCCATGATGACGCGAGCAGCCAGCGGAAATCCCTGCCCATGCGCCGGGGTGCGATCAGTTCACCGAGGGAGGGCATCACAGAAGACTACTGAGGGCGGGGGACATCGAGGGAGTGGGGGAGAATGGGACGATGACAGTCACCCTGCTCGGCGCCACCGAGATCCGTCGACTCGCCGCCGAGCTCGATGTCACCCCGACCAAGAAGCTCGGACAGAACTTCGTCGTCGACGCGAACACGGTCCGCAAGATCGTGCATGCGGCGCGGGTGCGGCCGGGGGAGCGGGTCGTCGAGGTCGGGCCTGGTCTCGGATCCCTCACGCTCGCGATCCTCGAGGCCGGGGCGTCTGTGACCGCCGTCGAGATCGATCACCGGCTGGCCGCGCGACTGTCGCAGACCGTCGTCGAGCACGGCGTCCCTGCCGAGATGCTCACGGTGGTCGACGCCGACGCGCTGCGCATCACCGAGCTGCCGGGCGAGCCCACCGTGCTCGTGGCGAACCTGCCGTACAACGTCTCGGTCCCCGTGCTGCTGCACTTCCTCGAGAACTTCTCGTACCTGAAGCGCGGGGTCGTGATGGTGCAGGCCGAGGTCGCCGAGCGACTGGCGGCGAAGCCGGGCTCGAAGATCTACGGCTCGCCGAGTGTCAAGGCGGCCTGGTACGGCGAATGGAAGCTCTCCGGCACCGTGTCGCGTCAGGTCTTCTGGCCCGTGCCCAACGTCGACAGCCTCCTCGTCGGATTCGACCGGTCGGAGGGCGAGCGTGGCACGGAGGACGAGCGCCGTCGCACGTTCCGGATCGTGGATGCCGCGTTCAACCAGCGGCGCAAGATGCTGCGGCAGGCGCTGTCCGGTCTGTTCGGCAGCTCGGCTGCGGCCTCCGAGGTGCTGATCGCGGCGGGCGTGGCCCCGACCGCACGCGGCGAGGACCTCACGGTCGAGGACTATCACCGTGTTGCGCAGCAGGTCGCTCGGATCGAAGACGCCGTCGTCACCGACTAATCTGGCACCGTGACCGACTCTCCCCGCTTCCGTCCGAACATCCCCGAGCTGCACCGGCCGTATGCGGCCGACGAGAGCCGCTACCAGCAGTTCGAGTACCGCCAGGTGGGCACGTCGGGTCTGTTCCTGCCGCCCATCTCGCTCGGCCTGTGGTGGAACTTCGGCGACAACATCCCGCTCGACAACCAGCGCGCGCTGCTGCGCCATGCGTTCGACCGCGGCATCACGCACTTCGACCTCGCGAACAACTACGGCCCGCCCTACGGCTCCGCCGAGAAGAACTTCGGCAGGATCTTCGCCGAGGACTTCCGTCCCTACCGCGACGAGCTGATCATCTCGTCGAAGGCGGGCTGGGACATGTGGCCGGGTCCGTACGGGGACTTCGCGAGCCGCAAGTACATCCTGGCCAGCGCCGAGCAGTCGCTGACCCGCATGGGCCTCGACCACGTCGACATCTTCTACTCGCACCGCGCCGACCCGGTGACCCCGATCGCCGAGACGGTCGGCGCCCTCGACACGCTCGTGCGTCAGGGCAAGGCCCTGTACGTCGGGATCTCGTCGTACAGCGCCGAGCGCACGGCCGAGGCGGTCGCCGTCGCGACCGAGCTCGGCACCCCGCTCGTGATCCACCAGCCGGCCTACTCGATCCTCAACCGCTGGATCGAGGACGGGCTGACCGACACCCTCGAGCAGTCCGGGGTCGGCGCGATCGCCTTCACCCCGCTCGCGCAGGGCCTCCTCACCGACAAGTACCTCGGCGACGGCACGGCGGCGCGTGCGCAGAAGCGCGGGTCGCTTCCCGAGGCGCCGCTGTCGGATGCCGCGGTGCAGACGCTGCGCTCCCTGAACGAGGTCGCGACGGAGCGCGGGCAGTCGCTCGCCCAGCTCGCGCTGCAGTGGACGCTGCGCAACCCGGTCGTCGCCTCGGCCCTCGTCGGCGCCTCGCGCCCCGAGCAGCTCGACGAGAACATCGCCGCCGTGAACGGCCCCGACTTCACCGACGCGCAGCTCGCGCGCATCGACGAGGCTGCAGGCTCCATCGACGTCGACCTGTGGGCGTCGTCCACGGAGCTGTGACGGGACGACCCTGATGAGCACCGCCGCCCCCGTCGACTCGGTCCGCGTCCGCGCACCGGGCAAGATCAACGTCTACCTCGGCGTGGGCGGCCGGCACGACGACGGCTACCACGCGCTGGCGACGGTGTTCCAGGCGGTGTCGCTGTACGAGGACGTGATCGCCCGGCACGCCGACGACTTCTCGATCACGGTGTCGGGGCTCGAGGATCCGAGCACGGTGCCGCTCGACGACCGCAATCTCGCCATGCGCGCGGCCAAGCTGCTTGCGACCGCGGCCGAGTACGACGGCGGGGTGGCGCTGGAGATCCGAAAGAGCGTGCCGGTCGCCGGAGGCATGGGCGGGGGATCGGCCGACGCGGCGGCGGCGCTGGTCGCCTGCGACGCGCTCTGGGGAACCGGCTTCTCGACCGCGCGGCTGCATGAGCTCGCCGCGCGTCTGGGGGCAGACGTGCCGTTCGCCCTGCACGGCGGCACGGCCGTCGGCACCGGTCGAGGCGACCAGCTGAATCCCGCGCTGGCCCGTGGCCGCTTCGACTGGGTGCTCGTGCAGAGCGACGAGGGGCTCTCGACGCCCGTCGTGTACGCCAGGCTCGATGCCCTGCGTGACGACGAGGGGGCCCTCGCCGACGACCCGCCGCTGTCGCTGGAGGTGCCGGCCCCCGTGCTGCAGGCGCTGCGGTCAGGGGATCCCGAGCTGCTGTCCGAGAGCATCTACAACGACCTGCAGGAAGCCGCGCTGTACGAACGGCCCGATCTCGAGAACGTCATCCTGCACGGCATCCACGCCGGTGCTCTGCAGGGGATCGTGTCGGGTTCCGGGCCGACGGTCGCTCTGCTCTGCGCCGGCCCCGAGGACGCGCACGACGTGCAGTCCGCGCTGCGCGCCCACGGTCTCGAGACCCTGCACGTGCACGGGCCGGTCCCGGGCGCCCGCATCATCTCCTGACCCCGGTCTCGACCCCGGTCTCGACCCCGGTCCTGAGCCCGGTCCTGAGCCCGGATGCCGGAAAGGTGCGCTCGGCATGCCTTCCCGTCATAATGAGTGAGGATGTGACCGTGCACATACGAGGAGGTCTGTGATGTCGACCCCCTCTGAGCGCGCCCGGATGCCCAGCATCCGTGACGTCGCTCGCCTGGCCGGCGTCTCGCACCAGACCGTCTCGCGGGTGCTGAACGATCACCCCAGCATCCGGCCGGAGACGAAGGCCAAGGTGCTCGACGCGATCTCGGTGCTCGACTATCGCCCCAACCTCGCGGCGCGCGCGCTCGTGACCAGCAAGTCCAACATGCTGGGGATCCTGTCGGCGACGGTGGGGGAGTTCGGGCCCACCTCGTCGATCGTCGGCATCGAGGACGCCGCACGCGAGGAGGGGTACTCGGTCTCGACCCTGAACCTGTCGGCGACCACGCCCGAGGCGATCGGCAGCGCGCTGCGTCAGCTGGCTCGCGAGCAGGTCGACGGCATCGTCGTGCTCGCGCCTCAGGTACGCGCCTTCCATGTCCTGCGGGGCATGTCGGCGGACATCCCGTTCGTCTCGCTGCAGACGGCGTCCGGGTCCGACGGGGTGAGCCTGTCGGCCGATCAGGTCGCCGGCGCACGCACCGCGACGGAGCACCTCATCGGCCTCGGCCACAGCGACATCATCCACATCGCCGGTCCGCAGGACTGGATCGAGGCGGAGTCGCGCATGCGCGGGTACCTCGATGCGCTGCGCGAGGCCGATCTGCCGACCTTCCCGCCGATCCGCGGCGACTGGACCGCGGACTTCGGGTACTTCGCCGGCCAGGAGCTGTCGCGGCGACGGGATTTCACCGCCGTCTTCGTCGCCAACGACCAGATGGCGATCGGGCTCATGCACGGATTCCGGGACTCGGGCATCCGCGTCCCCGAGGACGTGAGCGTGGTCGGGTTCGACGACATCCCTGTGGCGGCGCACGTGGCGCCCACGCTCAGCACGGTGCACCAGGACTTCCCCGAGCTCGGGCGACGCGCGGTGCGCATCCTGCTCGCGCAGATCCGGGGCGAGGCCGTGCCGGAGTTCGGGCCGCTGCAGACCACGCTGCGCACGAGGGAATCCTCCGCGCCTCGGTAGAGCCACAATTTCGTCCGTGGTCTTGACACGGCTTCGGCGAGCGTAGACTATGTAATCCAATGTGAACGGTCACATAGAAGGTGACCGCCCGTCGCGAGGAAGATCTTGTGAGCACCACAGCAACGTTGCCGGTCGTGTCAGGCCCCATCCTGGAGATGCGCAGCATCACCAAGGAGTTCCCGGGTGTCAAAGCGCTGTCGGATGTATCCATCACCGTCCGAGCCGGCGAGATCCATGCGATCTGCGGCGAGAACGGCGCCGGCAAGTCGACCCTGATGAAGGTCCTCTCCGGCGTCTATCCCTACGGCTCGTACGACGGGGACATCCTGCTGTACGGCGAGGAGCAGCGCTACCGCGACATCGCCGGCAGTGAAGCGGCTGGAATCGCGATCATCCACCAGGAACTGGCGCTGATCCCCGAACTCTCCATCACCGAGAACATCTTCCTCGGCAATGAGATCCGCAGCTTCGGCCGCATCGACTGGCAGGCGCAGCGTCAGCGCACGATCGAGCTGCTGGCGCGTGTGGGCTTGAAGGAAGACCCCGACGTGCCGATCAAGACCCTCGGCGTCGGCAAGCAGCAGCTCATCGAGATCGCCAAGGCGCTCAACAAGGACGTCAAGCTGCTGATCCTCGACGAGCCGACCGCCGCGCTCAACGAGAACGACTCGCAGCACCTGCTCGACCTGATCCTCGGACTGAAGTCCAAGGGGATCTCGTCGATCATGATCAGCCACAAGCTCAACGAGATCGAGCAGATCGCCGACGAGATCACGATCATCCGCGACGGACGCACGGTCGAGACCCTCGACATCTCCCGCGGGGAGATCAACGAGGACCGCATCATCCGCGGCATGGTCGGCCGTTCGCTCGAGAGCCGCTACCCCGACCGCACCCCCGAGATCGGCGAGGTGTTCTTCGAGGTCAAGGACTGGTGGGTCCAGCATCCGACCGTCTCGGAGCGCATGGTCGTGAAGGGCTCGAACCTCGACGTCCGTCGTGGCGAGGTGGTCGGCATCGCCGGTCTCATGGGCGCAGGGCGCACCGAGTTCATGATGAGCCTCTTCGGTCGCTCCTACGGGACGTTCCTCGGCGGTCAGGTGTTCAAGGACGGGCAGGAGATCTCGATGCCCGACGTCTCCTCGGCCATCAAGCACGGTCTCGCGTACGTCAGCGAGGACCGCAAGGTGCTCGGTCTGAACCTGCTCGACACCATCAAGCGCTCTGTCGTGGCGGCGAAGCTGTCGAAGATCTCCCGTCGCGGCGTCGTCGACGAGCGCGAGGAGTTCGCGGTCGCCGAGCGCTACCGCAAGGCGCTGCGCATCAAGGCGCCGAGCGTCGAAGAGGGCGTCGGCAAGCTGTCGGGCGGAAACCAGCAGAAGGTCGTGCTGGCGAAGTGGATGTTCACCGACCCCGACCTGCTGATCCTCGACGAGCCGACCCGCGGCATCGACGTGGGCGCCAAGTACGAGATCTACGCGATCATCAACGAGCTCGCCTCCCAGGGCAAGGGCGTCATCGTCATCTCGAGCGAGCTGCCCGAACTGCTCGGCATCTCTGACCGCATCTACACCGTCTTCGAAGGTCGGGTCACCGACTGCATCCCGGCCGACCAGGCGACACCCGAGGCACTCATGCGCAGCATGACCTCCGCGAACCAGAAAGCATCCGCATGACCACCGACCTCACGACAACGAAGCGCGGCTTCCACTTCGGCGACATCCGCAAGATGTTCGGCGGCAACGGCACCTCGTCGCTGCGCCAGTTCGGCATCCTCGGCAGCCTGATCGTCATCATCGCGCTCTTCGAGATCCTCACGCTGCTGCGCAACGGTCCGAACGGTGCGACGCTGACGTCGGGCAACCTGATCAACGTCATCAACCAGTACTCGTTCATCCTGATCCTCGCGATCGGCATGGTGATGGTGATCATCATGGGCCACATCGACCTGTCGGTCGGCTCGGTGGCCGCGTTCACCGGCATCGTCGTCGCGAAGGCGATGGCGGACTGGGACCTCCCCTGGCCGCTCGCGATCCTCCTCGGACTCGGCGTCGGTGCCCTCGTGGGCGCGTGGCAAGGATTCTGGGTGGCCTATGTCGGGGTACCGGCGTTCATCGTGACCCTCGCCGGCATGCTGTTCTTCCGTGGAGCGCAGCAGTGGATCGGTGACGCGCAGACGATCCCGGTGCCCAAGGGCTTCCAGGTCATCGGCACGGGATATCTTCCCGAGGTCGGCCTGCCGCTGAACTTCAACGTCCTCACCATGCTGCTCGCCCTGCTCGCTGTGGCGTGGCTGGTCTTCTGGGAGATCCGCACCCGTCGCATCCAGCACAAGATGGGCTCCGACAGCGCCCCGGTCTGGGTGAGCGTCGTCAAGGTCGTGCTGCTCTCGGTCGTCGTGCTCGCCGCGGCCTGGATGTTCGCGACGGGCCGCCCGGGCACGAGCTTCCCGGTGCCGGGCCTCATCCTGCTCGCGCTCGTCATCATCTACTCGTTCGTCACGCGCAACACCGTGTTCGGCCGTCACATCTACGCCGTCGGCGGCAACCGCCAGGCCGCGCGCCTGTCGGGTGTGAAGGACCGCTGGGTCGACTTCTTCGTCATGATGAACATGTCGATGATGGCCGCGCTCGCCGGAATGATCTTCGTCGCCCGTTCGCAGGCCTCCGGCCCGAACGACGGCACCGGCTGGGAGCTCGACGCGATCGCGTCGGTCTTCATCGGTGGTGCCGCGGTGGCCGGTGGTATCGGCACCGTGGTCGGTTCGATCATCGGTGGTCTGGTGATGGCGTTCCTCAACAACGGCCTCGCCCTGCTCGGTCAGGGTTCCGATGTCGTGTCCATGATCAAGGGCCTCGTGCTCCTGCTCGCGGTGGGCATCGACGTCTGGAACAAGCAGCAGGGTCGCCCGTCGCTCATCGGCTTCATGATGCGTCGCTCCGCGCGCCAGCAGGATCCGGCGACCGCGACCTTCGAGCCCAACAAGACCTACCAAGCCCCACCCGTCGACAAGACGAGCGGAAAGTAAGCGGACGCACACGCGCAGTGCTCGCGCGCCGAGTCCGTCACACCACAGAGAAAGAGATCACATGAAGAAGATCATCGTCACAGCGACAGCGCTCGTCGCGACGGCTGCCTTCGCGCTCACGGGTTGCTCCGCTGAGCGTGGCGGCGGAACCGACACGGGATCCGGCGACGAGGCCGCAGCGGGCTTCGAGGCAGGCTCCACGATCGGTGTCGCGCTTCCCGACAAGACCAGTGAGAACTGGGTCCTCGCGGGCAAGCTGTTCACGGACGGCCTGAAGGAGGCCGGCTTCAAGGCCGACGTCCAGTACGCTCCTGCGAGCAACACGGTCGCCGAGCAGCAGAACCAGATCCAGGCCATGGTCACCAACGGTGCCAAGGTCATCATCATCGGCGCGAAGGACGGCAAGCAGCTGGCCACGCAGGTGCAGGCCGCGAAGGATGCCGGCGCCTACGTCATCGCCTACGACCGTCTCATCGAGAACACCGAGGCCGTCGACTACTACGCAGCGTTCGACAACTTCAAGGTCGGCAACCTGCAGGGCCAGGCCCTGCTCGACGGTCTTGCCGAGCGTGCAGGTCACGAGGCTCCGTACAACGTGGAGCTCTTCTCGGGCTCGCCGGATGACGCCAACTCGGCGGTCTTCTTCGACGGTGCCATGGAGGTCCTGCAGCCGAAGATCGACGACGGCACGCTGAAGGTCGTCTCGGGTCAGACCGAGATCGCGCAGACGGCGACCGACGGCTGGCTGCCCGA
The DNA here is from genome assembly GCF_040302605.1 of Microbacterium sp. NPDC097977. Lineage (NCBI taxonomy): Bacteria > Bacillati > Actinomycetota > Actinomycetes > Micrococcales > Microbacteriaceae > Microbacterium > Microbacterium sp. NPDC097977. Next base: position 60,393 of record NZ_JBEOUR010000005.1, on the reverse strand, counting down.
GAACGCGCAGAACCGCATGGACACGATCCTGACCTCGTCGTACAGCGGCGACACGGTGCTCGACGGCGTCCTGTCGCCGAACGACACCCTTGCTCGCGCCATCATCACCTCGGTGCAGCAGGCCGGCAAGCCCGTTCCGGTCGTCACCGGACAGGACTCCGAGGTCGAGTCGGTGAAGTCGATCATGGAGGGCATCCAGTACTCCACGATCAACAAGGACACCACTCTCCTCGTCGAGCAGGCCATCAAGATGGTCGGCCAGCTCCAGAAGGGCGAGAAGGTCGACGTCAACGACACCGAGTCGTACGACAACGGCGCGAAGGTCGTTCCGGCCTACCTGCTCGACCCGGTGATCGTCACCAAGGAGAACGCCGCTGAGGCGTACGCGAACGTTCCGAGCCTGCTCGAGATCGTGAAGTCGTACCAGTAAGCGACGTCGCTCCGACACGCAGGGGAGCCGTCCGGACCTTCGGGTCCGGGCGGCTCTTCTGCGTCGTGTTGCGCGGTTCAGGACCGCGCGGGCTGTTCGCGATCGCGTGCGGTGCTCAGCATCCGGCGGCCGCGGGGTGCTCGAGGCAGGTGTGGGCGACGAGAGCGGTGCGCGCTTCGAGGATGTGGATCTCCCGGGCGGGGCCGTCGGTGGTGAGCTGCCCGTCGATCGGGAACCATCCGCTCCCGAGGTCGACTTCGGCCGTGTAGCGGACATCGACGTCGGCCAGGAAGGTGCCGCGGTTCCGGTAGGTGTGGCTCGTCGGCGTGGGGGTGAACTGCGCCTGATCCAACATCGCCCATGTCTGTCCGGCGGCGTCGAGGGTGGCGGTGCTGCCGTCGCCGTAACGGTAGTCGTACGCGACGGGGGTGAACCGCACCGTGATCGGGACGCCCAGGATCGTGCCGGTGCGCGTCTGCTCCGCTGCGACCGCGATGAAGTTGGTCTGCATTCCGGCGATGCCGATGTCGCCCGGCTCGGCCGCGGTGGTGATCGCCTGTGGCGCGAACTGCTCGAGGTCGCTGATCGTGATCGACGGGACCACCCCCACGGTGGGAAGGACGGGGGCTGTCGCGCAGTTGCCGACGCGTGAGCCCAGGGGGCTGCACAGGTCGGAGGGAGTTCGCCGACTCGGATCCGCCGGGGGATCGGCGTCGCCGCGGTCGGAGGTGGAGTCGTCAGTGCTCGTGCCCGGTCGCTCCTGTGTTCCGGTGATCGTGAGGGTGGTGCCGTCATTGGCGACACCGCATCCCCCGGTCGCCAGCGCTGAGTCGGAACAACCTGTCGAGCCCGTCGCGGCAGGCAGGAGCGCTAGAACCGCCACAGCCAGCACCGCGGTCAGCACGGGATCTCCGGATTGACCTCGTAATCAGAGATCAGCAACAGTTCACTGTTGCCGCTGAACTCGACGTCGAGACCATAGATGTCACTGCGCCCGGTGGCGGTCACGTCATTGCCTTCGGCATCGATGGCCCGCACGTTCCTGATATCGACACAAACGCGGGCGACCACCCTCGAGACCGCGACTCCCGTGTCAGCAGAGACGCCCGAAAATTCCATCACCTGCGTTGGCCCCTCCAAGTGGATGTGGGATTCTGCGAGAGTCTGTGACGTGGCGGTCTCGGCAGCGAGGATCTTGCCCGTCAGAAACTTCTCCGGCGTGAGCGTCTGTTGGGTCTCGCGAGCATCATTGACCGCTTCGTTGTACGCCGTGTATGCCTCCTCGGCCGCCGCGAATGCCTCCTTCTCGGTGGCGAAGACCGCTGTCGGGGTGGGCGTCGGTGCGGAACGGGGAGCGCATCCGACCAGCGCTCCGGTCGCGAATGCCACCGTGCCCAGTGCCATCAGGATGAGGGTGCGCGCACGCGCAGGTCTGAGAATCATCCGGCCAAAGTAGCTCGTATGCCCGGCGGGCCGTCAGGGTTATCCACAGCCGCGAGGTGCAGGAATCGACGGCAGGGCGCTCATCAGAACCGCCGACACCGGACAGCGTCTGCGGGTGGTGTCTGCGGATGGCGTCCGTCTTGTGATCTGCGGCGTTCAGCAGCCCGCCGCGGCGGGGCGCTCGAGGCAGGTGTGGGCGACGAGAGCGGTGCGGGCGCTGAGGATGCGGATGTTCTGGGCGCGGCCGCGGCTGGTGAGTTCGCCGGTGATCGGCTGCCATCCGCCGCCGAGATCGACCTCCGCCCCGTAGCGGACGTCGACGGCTGCAGGATAAATCCCTGGTGTGCGATAGGTGTGGCTGGTCGGGGTGGGGGTGAACTGCGCCTGACCCAGGGCCTCCCAGGTCTGACCTGCAGCGTCGAGGGTGGCGGTGCTGCCGTCACCGTAGGCGTAGTCGTAGCCGGCGGGCGTGAATCTCACGCGGAGGGGCATGCCGAGCAGCTCCCCGCCTCGGATGTGGACCTCGGCAGCGGCGACGAAGTTCGTGGGCAGGCCGGCGATGCCGACGTTGCCGGGCTCCGCGACGGTGCGTGTCGGCTCGGGAGCGAACTGGACGAGATCCGAGATGGTGATGGCGGGGATGCGGGGCGCCTGCGGCGCCGTTTCCGGAGCGCCGGGTGTGGGCAGTTCTCGGGCGCAGCGCGTGGTTCCCTGATCATCCATGCACTCCGCGAACCTGATCGCCTCGTCACTGGGTCCCGATCGCGTGCCGGGAGAGTTCGGCGAGCCGGGTGCGGTCGGTGTGCTGGGCTCGGTCGAGCCGGTCCCGGGTCGCTCTCGCGTCCCGCTGATCGTGAGCGAAGACCCGTCGGTGCCGTAGAGGTAGTCCGTTCCGCCATCACCACCGCCCAGGTTGGCTGGGAAGAGCAACATCATCACGAGCATCGCTGTTGAGGTCACACGCATGAGTTGTCCTCCGTCGTCGACGCCGAATCGATTGTCGCTATGCCGTCCGAGGCCAGGAAAGTGAGATTCAGCGCATAGATGTCTGGTCGGGTTTCGGACACCAAAGATGCACCGTCACGGTCCGTGATGCGGACATCGCTCACATCGAGACAAGCCGTCGCGACCACTTGATCAAAGGTCGGCGTAGCTGAGATGCCGGTGAAGCTGACGATCCGCGCACTGCCACTGATTTCGTGTCCCTCGGCGTGCATCACGGAAAAGTTCTCTCGGTCGGCTGCCTCGAAATCGCCACTCGACAAGGCATACAACGGCGCGAAAGTCTCGGGATCCGCAGGGTCTACTTCGTTCAGCGCATCGTTGTACGCCCGGTAGACCTTCTCGGCCGCGGCGAAGGCATCCGCCTCGTCGGTGAAAGCGGGCGTCGGGGTGGGGGCTGGGCTCGGCCCCGGCGAGCATCCGGCGGCGGCGATGATCAAGGCTCCGGCGATCGCCGCCGCAACGATCCGACTGAGGGGGTGGGGCGCGGTGCAGGGGAGGGTGGCAGCGGCAGCAGGAACTCTCAAGGACGACATCGCGCCACCGTAATCAAAGACGCGCCTTCGCCGTTCCGGTTATCCACAGTCCGGCGGATTCTCGGTCGGAATGCCGAGTCTCGGTCAGAAGGGCGAGTCCGTCAGAAGGGCGAGTCTCCGTCAGAAGGGTGCGCTGGCGACCGCCGACTCACGGAACGTCACCGTGTTCGGCGCCGGAGGTGTGTCGACATATACCCGGCCGGTCGGGCTCGTCCACTCGATGACGCCGCCCGATTTCTGCTCGACATGCCACGGTGAGTTGTGCTTGAGCACGTGATGTCGACGGCAGAACGTCGCCAGGTTCGTGTCGCAGGTCGCGCCGCCCGCCGATGCGGCGTGGTTGTGGTCGAGGTCGCACTTGCGGGCTGCGATCCCGCACCCGGGGAAGCGACATCGACCGTCGCGGGCGCGCAGATGCCGCCGGAGATGTTCGCTCGGCCGGTACCGATCGACCACCAATACCCGGCCGTTGACAGGATGCGTCATCACTCGATCCCACCCGGTCGCGAGTCCGGCGAACCGGCGTGCAGTGTCGATGTCGATCGGGATGGCCCCGTCGAGATCTGCAGGAGGGGAGGAGTCGCCGGGCTCTGCGGTAGAGGCGCCGGATCCGGCAGCAGAGTCATCGGCGCCGGTACCTGTGCCCGCGACGGCATCGCCGGAGATCAGTGTCATCACGGGAACGGTGATCTCGACGCGCCCTCGGATCGAACCGAGCAGTGCGTCATGGCTGTCGTGGCCCGTGGGTGTGCCGCCGAGCACCAGATCGGCGAGCAGATCGGCGCGGATCTCGTCGACCGATCGGTCATCGGCGTCGTACTCCTGACCCTCGCGGACGGCATCCCGCTTCGCGCGGCGGTTCTCGTCGCGCAGGGTATGCGCCATCTGCGAGAGCCGATCGAGCATTCCGTGGACCAGAGCGGCCGGAGCGTGCGCGTGCAGCGCCGCCATGCCGTCGTCTTCGTCGGTCATCCAGACTCGTCTCTGCGCCCGGGCCGTTCGATGGCGTTCGGTCACCGTCGACGGGGCGAACCGCTCTGCCACGCGGCGCGCGAGTGTGCGAAGGCGGTTGGGGGAATCGGTCTCGGCCAGCGGCAGCACGATCGCCGCGAAGGCCTCGCGTGCGCTCGACGACTCGAGGTGTGCGCCCGCGTCGACGATCACCCGGGAGTGGGCAGCGCTGATGCGCCCCTTCGCCTGCGCCTCCCAGACGGTGGGGAAGAGGTCGACGAGCAGGCCCGCCGCGGTGATCCGTCGTTCGATCGTCCTGTCGCTGACATGCTGGACCGCGGCGATCTCGGCGGCGATCATCGTGACCGACTGGTCGCCGCAGTCGGGGTGCTCGCCCTGCTTCGCGATGTCGATCGCCAGCCTCCCGGCCATCGCCAACAGCCCGTCGCGAGCGGCCGTCATGCTGCTCAACGTCGACTCGGCGATCTCGAGCGTCGTCACCAGATCGGCGAGAGCCGCCATCTGGGAATCGGTCGCATCGAGCACTGCGTTCATGCCTCCATCCTACCTCGCGCACCTCCGCACATTCGAACAAACATACGATATATGCCGGTACGATGATCAACTCCGGACACCTTCGCCATGGCACACTGACCGGATGCTCCTGCACGTGGATGAGTCGGGCGTCGGCCCTCGGACCGTCGTGCTCCTGCACGGCATGATGGGCTCAGGGGAGAGCTGGCACCGCGTCGTGCCACGGCTCACGGCGCGGGGGTATCGTGTGCTCGCACTCGATCTTCCCGGCCACGGCCGGTCTGCGCGTGATCCACACCTCACGATCGAGACCGCGGCTACATCCGTGGTCGAGACGGTGCGAAGCCGGGCGACGGACGCTCCGGTGATCGCCGTCGGCCACTCCTACGGTGCGACCGTGCTCGCACAGGCGGCGGCATCGCTCCGCCCGGCTCTCGCCGTATATGTCGACGCCGCGCTGTCGCTGTCCGGAGGTGCGGATCGTGCGAGCCTCGTCGATGCCTATGAGAAGGATCGCAGAGCGCGGTCGTCGCCCGAGGCGCTGCGGACCGCCCGACCGTTCTACTCCGCCGCGGATGCCGAGGTCGAGGCCCGCGCGGCGGCGTGCTTCGACCCGGAAACCATGGCGTCCGTGTCCTGCGGGGACGACCGCGAGTGGGCACCGGGCCCGGCGTCGATCCTGGTCCGTGCAGATCCGAGTGCCTGGGTCTCCGACGATGACGCGCGCAGGTTCGCTCGACAGGGCGGTGAGGTCCGGAGCATCCCCGGGGCCGCACACACCATCTGGTACAGCCACTTCGACGAGTTCATGGCCGTGCTCCCCGAACTCTTCGGGTGATCGTGCCTCCCGGTCTCCACCGCGCTCGGCGTCGCGGTGCGCTAGTCCCAGAGCGGATCGTCGGGATCGGGGGAGTCCGTGCCGTCGGCGTCGGTCATGATGCGCGCGTCAGCGATCCACGACGTCAGAGGATCGGCGTGGAGAAAATGAGATCGCGGTACGTCGAGGAGATCGGGGGTGGTCGCGATGTCGAGCGGCTCATCGCTCGCGAAGATGACGACGTTGCCGAGTGGCCCTTCGTCGTCTTCCGGCTCGGCGTCGAGAACGACGGCGACGTGAGCGAACACGGAGCGCAGGGTGGCCGCCTGTCGGCGTGAGTACTCGAACGGATGCCCGTCGAGCAGGTTCACTGCGACGACCCCCGTCGCTGCGGAGCGCGCGGCGACCCGGCGGTAGAACTCCCGGCTGGCCACGCGATGCCGGATGACGGCGGCATCCCAGAGATCGACGACCGTGAAGCGCGCGTCCACCCACTCGGCGGCGGCGGCGGTGCTGCCCGTCGGGGCGGAGCCGAGTCCGCGAGACGGAGGCGACGGCACCGCCGATGCCTCCTCGCCCGGAAACCCGGCCTCTGCGACGGTCCGCGCATCGCCGAAGACGACTCGTACGTCGGAGCCGGGAGGCAGCGGCAGTGCGTCGACCACGGCTGCGTAGAGCGTGGGCTCGAACTCGACGACGATCTGGGGCGATCCGGCACGCGTCGCCTCGACGTAGCGTGCCAGCGTGAGTGCTCCGGCTCCGAGATGCACCGTGAACAGCGGCGCTCCGGGCTCAGCGGCGGCATCCATCGCGCGGGCGATGTGCCGGGTGTACGCGTACTCGAGGTCGGTGGGCTCGACCATCGAGACGACGGACTGCGGAATGCCGTCCACGCTGAGTTCGAAGCGACCGGGTCGCTTTCTCGACTGCACCAGCTTCGCCTTGCGATCGTCTAATGAGAGCGAGAACACCCGGCGTTTCCATGGCACCCGTCGAGTTTAGGGGCAGAGCGGCCGAGAGGCGGAGGGCCGAGGGGCGGGCAGACGCCCAGCCGGGACAACTACCCTGGAGAGGACATGGCACATCTTCTCGGGGCAGAGGCCCTTCATCTCGAATATCCGACAAGGGTCGTCTTCGACTCCGTGACCCTGGGCATCGAAGAGGGTGACCGCATCGGCATCGTCGGCCGCAACGGCGACGGCAAGTCCAGCCTGCTCGGCATGCTCGCCGGCATCAAGCAGCCGAATGCCGGTCGCGTCACGGTGCGCGGAGGGACGACGATCGGCGTGCTCGATCAGGCCGACACCCTCAGCGACGACCTGACGATCGCCGAGGCCGTCGTCGGAGACACCCCCGAGTACGAGTGGGCCGGTGACGCCCGCACCCGCGACGTGATCGAGGGGCTGCTCAAAGATCTGGCCTGGGATGCCGAGATCGGCTCGCTCAGTGGAGGCCAGCGCCGACGTGTGTCGCTCGCCAAACTGCTGACCGGCGACTGGGACGTCATCGCCCTCGACGAGCCCACCAACCATCTCGACGTCGAGGCCATCACCTGGCTCGCGGGACATCTCAAGAAGCGCTGGTCCGCGAACTCCGGGGCCCTCATGGTCGTGACCCACGACCGGTGGTTCCTCGACGAGATCTGCACCGAGACCTGGGAGGTGCACGACCGCATCGTCGAGCCCTTCGAGGGCGGCTACGCGGCGTACATCCTGCAGAGGGTGGAGCGCGACCGGATGGCCGCGGCGACCGAGGCCAAACGGCAGAACCTCGCCACCAAGGAGCTCGCCTGGCTGCGTCGCGGTGCGCCCGCGCGCACGGCGAAGCCGAAGTTCCGCATCGAGGCCGCCAACGAGCTCATCGCCGATGTGCCGGAGATCCGCGACAAGGTCTCGCTGCAGTCGCTCGCGGTGTCCCGGCTCGGCAAGGACGTCGTCGATCTGCTCGACGTCGGCGTGACCTACCCGACCGTCGACGGCGGCACGCGGGAGGTGCTCCGCGACGTCGAGTGGCGCATCGCGCCGGGGGAGCGCACCGGCATCCTCGGGGTGAACGGTGCGGGCAAGTCGACCCTGCTCGGACTCATCGCCGGCACTGTGGAGCCGACCAGCGGTCGGGTCAAGCAGGGAAAGACCGTGAAGGTGAAGACCCTCACGCAGCGTCTCGACGAGCTCGAGGACGTGCGTCACGAGCCGGTGCGCGTCGTCGTGTCGCGGTTGCGCACCTCGTACACGATGGGTACCGGATCCAAGGCGCAGGAGCTGACGCCCGGCCAGCTGCTCGAGCGGCTCGGCTTCGACTCGGCGCAGCTCTCCACGCCGGTGAAGGATCTCTCCGGTGGCCAGCAGCGCCGCCTGCAGCTGCTGCTCGTGCTCCTCGACCAGCCGAACGTGCTGATCCTCGATGAGCCCACCAACGATCTCGACACCGACATGCTCGCCGCCATCGAGGATCTCCTCGACTCCTGGTCGGGCACCCTGCTCGTCGTGTCGCACGACCGGTACTTCCTCGAGCGCGTCACCGACCAGCAGTTCGCGATCCTCGACGGTCGCCTGCGCCACCTGCCGGGCGGCGTCGACGAGTATCTCCGGCTGCGCCTGCTGCAGACCTCTGCACCGGGCAGGTCGCAGACGGCCGTCAACACGGAGAAGAAGACGCCGAGCCTCGACGGTGCCGCGCTGCGCTCCGCACAGAAAGAGGTGTCGTCGCTGGAGCGGCGCATCCAGAAGCTGACGCAGCAGGTCGACAAGGCGAAGCAGGCCCTCGCGGATCACGACCAGGCCGACTTCGCGGGCCTCGGCGAGAAGATGAAGACGATCGGCGAGCAGCAGGCCGAGATCGAGGAGCTCGAGCTCCGCTGGTTCGAGCTGAGCGAGGAGCTCGACTGATCCGACCCTCGCCATCCAGCCCCCGCGGGAATACGGTGGCACTGCGGCGCGCTGTGCTCTGGGCGGGGTTCGATGCCATCCGGGATCGCACAGTGTGATCCTGCGGCACCCGGGAGGTTCAGATGGAAGGACTCGAGGTCACCGTCCTGATCGGACTCACGATCCTCGTGGGAACGCTGCTCGCGCCGCGGGTGCGGCTGGCGCTGCCGCTCGTGCTCGTCATCCTCGGCCTGGCGCTCGGCTTCGTGCCGCAGCTGCGTGAGATCCAGCTCCCGCCCGAGACCGTGCTGCTGCTGTTCCTGCCGGTGATGCTGTTCTGGGAGAGCCTGACGACGTCACTGCGTTCCATCCGTCGCGACTTCCGCTACATCCTCCCCATGAGCACTCTGCTCGTCGTCGCATCCGCCTTCGCCGTCGCCGGGGTCGGGATGCTATTCGGGATGCCGTGGGAGACCGCCCTGATCCTCGGCGCCGCCGTCGCGCCGCCGGATGCGACGGCTGTGGCCGCCCTCGGACGGCTGCTGCCGAAACGCCTGTTCATGAAGCTCAAGGCGGAGAGCCTCACCAACGACGGCACCGCACTGGTGCTCTACGCCATCGCGATCTCGCTCGCACTCGGCGGCAACGTGACCCCGCTGTCGGTGACGATGTCGGTGCTCACGTCCTACGTCGGAGGCGTCGCCGCCGGCGTGGTGATCGCCGCCCTCGGCTACCTGCTGCTCCGTCGCTCCTCCTCGACGACCGTCATCAACGTCACCCTGCTGCTGGTCCCGTTCTCGGCCTTCCTGCTGGCCGAGATCGTGCACGCGTCCGGCGTTCTCGCCGTGGTGGTGGCCGGACTCATCGTCGCCTACGTGTCGCCGAGGGTCACGACGGCCTCGTCGCGTCGTCAGGTCGCCGCGGCGTGGCCGTTCGGCGTCTTCCTGCTCAACGGCGCGCTCTTCGTGCTGATCGGACTCGAGGTGCAGTTCGTCGCGCATGAGATCTCGGCGGCCGCCATCGGACGGCTGGTGCTGATCACGCTCGCCGTATGGGCGTCGCTGCTGGTCGTGCGCTACCTCTTCCAGGTCATGAACGCACCGTTCCAGCGCCGCAACACGGTGCGCCCCTCCCGCGGCGCGAGGGCGCGTTCGATGGCGGTGTCGACCGTCGCCGGCATGAGGGGTGCCGTCTCGCTGGCGATCGCCCTGTCGGTGCCGGTCGCCAGCTCCACCGAGGGGGAGATCGCCGGGCGCGATGAGATCGTCTTCGTGACTGCCGGGGTCATCCTCCTGAGCCTGCTCGTTCAGGCACCCCTGCTGCCGGCGATCGTCCGCTGGGCGAGATTCCCGGTGGACCACGCGGAGGACGAGGAGTACGAGCTCGCGGAGCGGACCATCTCGGGAGCCGCCCTCGCGGCGCTGGACGATCTCGCGGTCGAGCACGGCATAGGGCAGGAGATCCGCGACAAGGTGCGCGCCGAGGGCTATCAGATGCTCGAGTTCTCGAACGCACGGGCTCTCGCACGCGAGCAGGCCATCGTGGACGCCGAGGCGGAGGCGCTCGACGTGATGCTGGGGGAGCCGGACCCGCTGGGCGCTGACGAGCAGATCGACGGCGGGGCGGATGACGCGTCGCCGCGCCTCCGGGTGCCTGACCCCCGACCTGCCGGCGACACGTCGGCCGACGGCGCGTCGGCGGACGGCGAGGTCAGGACTCTGCAGATGCTCGCGACCTCGGTCGACGTCGACGTGATGCAGCGCTCGCCGCTGCTGCGCCACGAGGAGCACACGAGGCTCAAGCTGGCGCTGCTCGACCGCAAGCGGGAAGTGCTGCTCGGGCTGCGCAGAGACGGCACGGTCGACGACCTCGTGGTGCGCCGCATCTCCGCCCGGCTCGACCTGGAGCAGGTCCGTCTGCAGGGCATCGAGGAGTACGACTGAGAGCTGTGACGCCGTGTGACACTCGATTGTCGCGCACGGCATCGCGCTGCCTAACGTATTCGAGTCCCCCAAGAGAGGAACCCGAACACTCATGTCCATCACCGCATCCCGTCGGACCACATCCGTCATCGCCGCGCTCGCCGCGGTCCCGCTCTTCGTCGCGCTCGCAGGCTGCGCGACGGCATCCTCCGACGCCGGCTCCGGCGGGGGTGACTCCGCGGACGAGACCGTCAAGATCGGCATCGTCGGCAAGGGCGACCCGCAGTGGGCCCCTTTCGTCGAGGCGGCGGCCGACGAGGGCATCACGGTCGAGCTCGTCGACTTCGGCTCGTACGAGCAGGTGAACCCCGCTCTGTCCGAGGGCGAGATCGACGTCAACCAGTTCCAGCACATCGTGTACCTCGCCGAGTACAACAGCGCCTCGGGATCCGACCTGACGCCGATCGGATCCACCGCGATCTACCCGCTGGGTCTGTACTCGAGCAAGTACGACGACGTCGACGACATCCCCAAGGGTGAGACCGTCGCCGTTCCGGACGACGCCTCGAACCAGGCGCGCGCTCTCCTCGTGCTGCAGTCGGCCGGTCTCATCGAGCTCAAGAGCGGCGGATCGATCGTCTCCGACCTCGCCGACATCGACACCGACAAGTCCAAGGTCAAGGTCACCGCCCTCGAGGCGGCGCTGATCCCCACGTCGCTGCCCGATGTCGCCGCCGCGATCATCAACAACGATTTCGTCAAGGACGCGGGCCTCACCTTCGACGACGCTATCGCCCAGGACGACCCGGAGGACCCCAACGCGCTGCCCTACGTGAACATCTTCGCGACGCGTGCGGAGGACGCCGACAACGAGACGTACCTGAAGCTCGTCGAGATCTTCCAGACGAACAAGGACGTGCAGGCCGGTCTGATCGAGTCCTCTGGTGACACCGCTGTGCCGGTGCAGACCCCGGCCGAAGACCTCGTCGCCTCGCTGAAGAAGGTCCAGGAGGACACCGAGGCCAAGAAGTAGGACGATCGGGTGCCAGGCACCCCGTCCGATGAGGCAGAATCGGGTGGCGCTTCGTGCGTCACCCGATTCTTCGTTCCCGAAGCAGACCGGAGCACCGCATGCCGATCGTCACCCTGACGAACGTCTCGAAGACCTACCCCTCCCGCACCCGTGACGATGCGGAGGTCGTGGCCGTCGACGACGTCACCCTCTCGATCGAGAAGGGAGATGTCTTCGGCATCATCGGATACTCCGGCGCCGGCAAGTCGACCCTCGTCCGGCTGATCAACGCGCTCGAACCCGCGACGAGCGGGACCATCACGGTCGACGACGTGGACATCACCTCCCTCCGTGAGAGCGAGCTGCGCAAGGTCCGCGGCGGGATCGGCATGATCTTCCAGCAGTTCAACCTGTTCGCCTCACGCAGTGTCAAGGCGAACATCGCGTACCCGCTCAAGCTCGCCGGCTGGTCGAAGGCAGACATCGAGACCCGAGTCACCGAATTGCTCAGCTTCGTCGGCCTCGCCGACAAGGCCAAGGCCTACCCCGAGCAGCTCTCGGGCGGTCAGAAGCAGCGCGTCGGCATCGCCCGCGCACTCGCCACCGGCCCCGCGATCCTCCTCGCCGATGAGGCCACCAGTGCCCTGGACCCGCAGACCACGCACGAGGTGCTGGATCTGCTGAAGCGGGTGAACAAGGAGCAGGGCGTCACGATCGTCGTCATCACGCACGAGATGGACGTCATCCAGACCATCGCGACCAAGGTCGCTGTCATGGAGAACGGGCGGGTCATCGAGCAGGGCGACGTCTTCGACGTCTTCTCCGCCCCGCAGAACCCCGCCTCGCAGCGGTTCGTCGGCACGGTCGTCAAAGGCATCCCGTCGCCGTCCGAGCTCGGCGTGCTGCGCGACCGCCACCGTGGCCGCCTCATCACGTTCTCGTTCCGCGACGGCGATTCCTCTCAGGCGCAGGTCTTCCTCGACCTCGCCGGCGCGGGACTCGACTTCGAACTCGTCTACGGCGGTATCAACGACATCCGAGGTCGAGCCTTCGGGCACCTCACGCTCGCGATCCGGGGTGACGACGCCATGATCGACCGCGCACTCGCCGACATCGCCCAGCGCGTCGAAGTCACCGAGATCGCCGGAGAGGAGGCACGCTGATGGATCGTCTGAACGAATTGTGGCCCGAGCTGTGGAAGTCCGCGCTCGAGACCCTCTACATGACGACGTTCGCGCTCGTCCTCGGTGGCATACTCGGCCTCGCGATCGGGGTCGTCCTCTACGTCTCCCGACCAGGCGGTCTCGCGCAGAACCGCGCCGTCGCGATCATCGCGAACCTCGGAGTCAACTTCTTCCGCCCGATCCCGTTCGTGCTCTTCGTCGCGGTCTCTCAGCCTCTGGCTCGCGCGGTGGTCGGGACCGGCATCGGCACCACCGCCGGGGCCTTCATGATCGCCCTCGCCGCGGCTTTCGCGATCGGACGCATCGTCGAGCAGCATCTCGTCTCGGTCTCGCCCGGCGTCATCGAGGCGGCTCGGGCGATGGGCGCGGGTCCCTGGCGCATCCTCTTCACCGTCGCGATCCCCGAGTCGCTGGGGCCGCTCATCCTCGGCTACACGTTCATCGTCGTCGCCCTCATCGACATGACTGCCATGGCAGGTCTCATCGGCGGCGGCGGTCTCGGCGCGTTCGCGCAGATCTACGGCTTCCGGCAGTTCGAGCCTGTGGTGATGTGGACGGCGATCGTCCTGATCGTGGTGTTCGTACACCTCGTGCAGATGCTCGGAACGCGGCTGGCGCGCAAGGTCATGCGCCGCTGAGAGGCGCCTCCTGCAGCGTGCGCGTCGTGGAGAACACCCGCGGCGCGCCGCTCAGCGGATCGACGAAGTGCAGTTCGCGCGCGAGCAGCTGCATGGGGTGATCGAAGTCGTCGGGGCGCTCGCCCCGCAGCTCCGGATAGAACGGATCGTTCAGGATGCCGAGTCCCAGAGCCGCGAGGTGCACGCGCAGCTGGTGCATCTTGCCGCTGTGGGGGCGCAGCAGCGTGTGCACGACGCCCTCGTCCGCGTCGATGACCTCGATCGCGGTCTCGGCGTTGGGCTCGCGCTCGTCGTCGACCTGCACCTTCAGCTCGTTGCGGAGCTTCACGATGTGGTTGCGGTAGACCAGGGGGAACCGAGACGCGTCCCAGTCCGCCGGGCGCGCGGAGACCGCCTCGTACACCTTCTGCACCTGTCTGCTCTCGAACAGCAGCTGGTACGGGCCCCTCGTGGCCGGACGCGCCGAGAACATGAGCACTCCGGCGGTCGCGCGGTCCAGACGGTGGATGGGGGCGAGCTCGTCGTTGCCGAGCAGGTTGCGCAGGCGGATGAGGGCGGAGTTCTGCAGGAATTTGCCACCGGGGATGGTCGGCAGGAAATGCGGCTTGTCGACGACCACCAGGTCGTCGTCCTGATGCAGGACCTCGATCTCCACCGGGAGCCGGGTCTCCACAGGAGGATCGCGGTAGTACCAGATGAACTCCTCCACGCCCAGGGGAGTGTCCCTGGCGAGGGGTGTGCCGTCGCGGGCCACGATCTCGCCGCGGTCGAAGCGGCTCAGCAGGCCTTCGGGATCGAGGTGGAAGAAGCGGTCGATCATGTACGCGCCCACCGTCGGCCATTCGCCGGTCATCGGCACGTGCAGACGCGTGGCGCCGACGCCGTCGCGCACCGGAAGAGGGGAGAGCATGGCCATGTCGTCAGCGCCTCACGCGTCGACGCTGAGACTGAGCTTGCGCAGCAGACCGGCCAGTCGGTCGCGATCCGCGCGCGACAGCGCCTGCAGCAGGTCGTCCTCGACGTCGACGAGGCGCGTGATCGCGGCATCCACCCGGATCCGTCCGTCATCCGTGAGCGTGACCAGCACGCTGCGGCCGTCGGCGGGATCCGCTTCGCGGCGCACGAACCGGCGCCCGACCAGACGATCGATGCGGTTGGTCATGGTGCCGCTCGACACCAAGGTCTGCTGGAGAAGCTGCTTCGGAGAGAGCTGGAACGGCGCGCCCGCCCGCCGCAGTGCGGAGAGCACGTCCCACTCCCAGGATTCGAGATCGCTGCGGCGGAACACGTCACGACGCGCCCTGTCGAGGAGGCGCGTCAGCCTGTCCATCCGCGAGAGGACCTCGAGGGGCGAGAAATCGAGGTCGGGGCGCTGGGTGTTCCAGGCGCCCACGATCCGGTCAACCTCATCCGCCTCAGTCATCCGTCCATTATCGCGGGTGCGGGTGCGCCGGTCAGTCCGCGTCGAGCCGGATCGTCATGAACGTGCTGTGCGGATCTTCCACGTAGTCGGCGAACGGACCGCACTCCTCGAACCCCGCGCGGGCGTAGAGCGCGTGCGCGGCTCGGAAGAAGTCCGCACTGCCGGTCTCCAGCGAGACGCGCCGCACGCCACGGCGTCGCGCATCGTCGAGCAGCGCATCGAGCACCGCCTGTCCGAGTCCTTCGCCGCGCCGACCGGGATCCGTGCGCATCGACTTGAGCTCCTCGTGCCCCTCCGAGATCGGGGCGAGGGCGCCGGTCGCCACCAGCAGGTCGCCGTCGCGAAGCGCGAACAGGCGGACGCCCGGCGTCAGGAGACGGTCGAGGGTGAGCGCGTGCTGACTCTCCGGCGGAGCCGTCCCGGCCATATCGGCGTGATGGTCGAGAAGGAATGCGGCGAGGCCGGGCGTGGGGCCCTCGACGCGGTCGATCGTGATGCTCATGCCGGAAGCATCTCAGACCCGTGTTTCGCAGGGATGACGGCGTGGCAGAATTGACGGGCGGTGCCCTCGGGTGCCGCGGTCCGCCGTGGTGTAATGGCAGCACGACAGCCTTTGGAGCTGTGAGGTCTAGGTTCGAGTCCTGGCGGCGGAGCATGACTGGGAACACGCTCGCCATCATCATCCTCGCCGCAGGCCAGGGAACGCGCATGCGCTCCCGGCTGCCCAAGGTGCTGCACGAGATCGGCGGGCGCCCGCTCGTCGGCCATGTGCTCACCACGGCGCAGCGGCTCGGGGCCGACCACGTCGAGGTCGTCGTGCGGCACGAGCGCGATCAGGTGGTGGCGGCTCTCGCTCACGACTATCCGGATGCGATCTTCGTCGATCAGGACGAGATCCCCGGCACGGGACGTGCCGTCCAGGTGGCCGTCGACGCGCTCCCGGACGAGTTCGACGGTGACGTCCTCGTGCTCTCCGGGGACTGCCCTCTCGCCGATGCCGACACCCTGCGTGCGTTCCTCGAGGCCCACCGTGCGGGGCAGGCCGGGGCGACGCTGATGACGGCCGTCGTCGACGATCCCACCGGGTACGGTCGCGTGATCCGCGACGAATCCGGCGGTGTCGACCGCATCGTGGAGCAGAAGGATGCGAGCGCCGACGAGGCGGCCGTGCGCGAGATCAACGCGGGCATGTACGTCTTCCGCGTCGGCGTGCTGCGCGAGTATCTCCCCACGGTGGGAGTCGACAACGCGCAGAGCGAGATGTACCTCACCGACGTCCCCGGGATGCTCCGGCGCGACGGCAGCCCGGTCGCCGCCTCCGTGGTGACGGACGTCACCGTGACGTACGGCGTGAACGACCGCGCACAGCTCGCCGAGGTCGGGCGGCTGCTCAATCAGCGCATCGTCCGGCGCTGGCAGCTCGAGGGCGTCACCGTGATCGATCCCGCGACCACGTGGATCGATGACGATGCGACGCTGGCGCCCGACGTCACGATCCTGCCGAACACCCACATCCTGCGGGCCACGAAGATCGCGGAGGGCGCCATCATCGGTCCGGACACGACCCTCGTCGACTGCGAGGTGGGGGAGGATGCGATCGTCCGTCGCAGCGACGCCACGCTCGCCGTGATCGGCGCGGAGGCGACGGTGGGGCCGTTCTCGTTCCTCCGCCCCAACACCGTGCTCGGGGCCAGAGGCAAGATCGGCGCGTACGTCGAGACGAAGAACGCCGAGATCGGCGAGGGCAGCAAGGTGCCGCACCTGTCGTACGTCGGCGACGCCACCATCGGGCGCGGGGTCAACCTGGGAGCCAGCACGATCACCGCGAACTACGACGATGTGCACAAGCACCGCACCGTCGTGGAGGACGAGGTGCACACGGGCTCGCACACGACCCTCGTCGCGCCCGTTAGGCTGGGAGCCGGTGCCAAGACGGGCGCCGGCGCCGTCGTCCGCAAGGACGTCCCCGCCGGATCGCTGTCGATGAGCATCGCCCCTCAGCGCAACATCGAGGGGTGGGTCGAGAAGAACAGGGCAGGCACGGGTGCGGCAGACGCCGCCGCCCGATCCCGAGTGGCGGAGTAGGCGAACACGATGGCGCGCAAGAAGAAGACGGTCGATCTGGACCGTGACAACGGCATCGCTCCCGGGCTTGTCGCCAAGACCAAGAAGCGTCTCGTCGTCGCCGGCGGGCGCTCACACCCGCAGCTGGTCGCCGACGTCGCGGCCTCGCTCGGCACCGAGGTCGTGCCGACCGAGCACCGCACCTTCGCGTCCGGCGAGATCTACTCCCGATTCGACGTCTCGATCCGCGGTTGCGATCTCTTCCTCATCCAGACCTTCGGCGAGCCGGTGAACGAGTGGCTCATGGAAGCGCTCATCATGATCGACGCGGCCAAGCGGGCATCCGCCAAGCGCATCACCGTCGTCGCCCCGTACTATCCGTACTCCCGCCAGGACAAGAAAGGACGCGGCCGCGAGCCGATCAGCGCCCGCCTCGTCGCTGACCTGCTGAAGACCGCCGGCGCCGACCGCGTGATGAGCGTTGATCTGCACGCCGCCCAGATCCAGGGCTTCTTCGACGGACCCGTCGACCACCTGTTCGCCAAGCCCGTGCTGCTGGACTATTTCCAGCGCACGCTGAGCGCGGCGGATCGCGAGATCCTCACGGTCGTCTCTCCCGACATGGGCCGCGTGCGCGTCGCCGACACCTGGTCGGACAGCCTCGGCGCACCCCTCGCCATCATCCACAAGCGTCGCGACCCCAAGGTCGCCAACCAGGTCTCCGTGCACGAGATCGTCGGAACCGTCGAGGGACGCACCTGCCTCCTCGTCGACGACATGATCGACACCGGCGGCACGATCGTGAAGGCGGCGCAGGCGCTCAAGGCCGCGGGCGCGCACCGGGTGATCGTCGCCGCGACGCACGCGATCTTCAGCGATCCCGCCTCCGAGCGGCTTCAGGACGCGTCGATCGACGAGGTCGTCATTACCGACACGATCCCGCTCACCGAATCGCGGCGCTGGGACAAGCTCACCATCCTGCCGATCGCCCCGCTCCTGGCCCGCGCGATCCACGAGGTGTTCGAAGACGGTTCCGTCACGAGCATGTTCGGCGGCGACGCGTAGGATCCCCATACCCGGGGCACAGCCCGTGCATAGATGTGATCCCTACGGTCGAGACAACACATCGATCAAGGCCGGAAGGACCATCATGATCCGCACGACTGTACCGACTTCTGTTCGCAAGGGCGCTGCCATCGCCGGCGTCGCGGGGCTCCTCGTCCTCGCAGGGTGCTCCGGCACCGCCGACGCCGAGGACTCGTCCACCGGGACGGGTACGGGCACCACCGCCGAAACCGATGCCCCCTCGAGCTCCGCCTCGACCGGCGACTACGCCGACGGCACCTACACGGCCGACGGCTCGTACCAGACACCCGAGACCGTCGAGTCGGTCAGCGTCACCCTCACGATCGCCGACGGCGTCGTGAAGGACGTCGAGGTGACGGGCGACCCGAAGGCCCGCGAGACCGAGCAGTACCAGGGACAGTTCATCAAGGGGATCTCGGATGAGGTCGTGGGCAAGTCGCTCGACGACCTGAAGGTCGACCGCGTCGCCGGCTCCTCGCTCACCAGCGGCGGATTCAACGAGGCCGTCGCGTCGATCAAGGAGCAGGCCGCCGCCTAGGCGCCTGCCCACGGCAATGGCGATCTGGCGTTTCGATGCGATCGGCACCCGCTGGGAGATAGAGACGACCGATGATCTCGAGAGCGACGCGAAGGACGGGGTCGCCGCCGAGATCGAGCGTTTCGACGCCGAGTGGTCGCGGTTCCGCGCGGATTCCGCGGTCACCAGGGTCGGACGCGAGGGCGGCGAGATCGCCTCTGCGGATGCGGGGGCGATGCTCGACGCGTATCGAGAGCTCGCGCATGCCACAGCGGGAGCGGTGAATCCTCTCGTCGCCGACAGTCTGGCGGCACTGGGATACGACTCCTCGTACTCTCTCGTCGCGAGCGATCCGATCGCCGCTCCCCGCGAGTGGTCGCAGCGGCTGCGGTGGACCCCGCAGACGGTGACCGCCGACGAGCCGACCCTGCTGGATGTGGGTGCACTCGGCAAGGGACGTCTCGTCGACCTCGTCAGCGGTGTGCTCGCGGATCTGCCGGGCGATCTCGTCATCGATGCGGGCGGCGACATGCGTGCGCGCGGGAACGCCGTGCGCGTCGGCCTCGAGCATCCGTACGATGCGACGAGGGCGATCGGCGTCGTCGAGCTGCAGGACGCCGCACTCTGCGCCTCCGCGGTCAACCGACGCGCGTGGGGCGACGGGCTGCACCACGTGCTCGATGCCCGCACAGGGATGCCCGTGCGGACGTGGGCGGCCACGTGGGCGATCGCGCCGGACGCCATGCGAGCGGATGCCGTCGCGACCGCGCTGTTCTTCGACGGCGGCCCCGAGCTCGCCGCATCCTGGGGCGTCGAGTGGGTGCGGATGTCCACGGACGGCCGTGCCGAGAGCTCTCCCGACTGCCCCGCCCAGCTTTTCACCGCTCGTTCCTGAGTCCCCGAGAGGGAAGATAAGACCGTGATCACCTCCATCACCTCCGCGCGGCAGCGTATCCTCGCGCTGCTCGGCGGCATCTCGATGTACCGAATGGTGCTGTTCTCCCTCGTCGCGCTCACGGCGATCGCCGTGGTGCTGTCGGCCCTGGGGGTGATCGTGTCGCCCACTCCGCTCGAGATCCTCGTCTCCCTCGTCGTGCTCGCTGTGGTGATCTCCCTGGTCGACGCGGCCGCGCAGCGTATCCTCCGCCGACCGTGGCGCATCGAGTCGTCTCTCGTGACCGCACTGATCCTGCTGTTCGTGCTCCGCCCCGGCATCGAGCCGAGCGCGCTCCTCGGCCTCGCGATCGCCGGAATCGTCGCGAGCCTGTCGAAGTACCTGATCGTGTGGCGGGGCAGGCACATCCTCAACCCCGCCGCGTTCGGCGCATCGGTCGTCTCGATCCTCGGATCCTTCGGCGCCTTCGAGTGGCTGGGAACGTCGTCGTCGTGGTGGGTGGGAACGCCCTCGCTTCTCATCCCGGTCGTCATCCTCGGCCTCGCCGTCCTGTGGCGCACCGAGAAGGTGCGCATCGTCGTGGTCTTCCTGGTGATCGCCGTCGCGGTCTCGGTCCTGCGCCAGGCCGTCCAGGCACAGGAGGCCTCTTTCGCGTTCGACGTGGGCACGGCCCTCTCGTTCGCCGTGCTGCAGTCGCCCTTCCTGTTCCTCGGGGCGTTCATGCTGTCCGAGCCGCTGACCCTGCCGCCGCGTCGCTGGCAGCAGTTCTCGGTGGCGGCGCTGGTGGGTGTTCTCGCCGGCTGGCCGATCGCCGTCGGCACCCTGTTCACTGTCGGACAGGAGCGCGCGCTGCTCATCGGGAACCTGCTCGCGTTCGCCTTCGCCCTGCGCGGATCCGTGAAGCTGGTGCTCGAGAAGAGGCGCTCGGTCACCCCGACCGCGCAGGAGCTCACCTTCCGCGTCGAGGGGCCCGTGAAGTTCCTGCCGGGTCAGTACCTCGAACTCGACGTCCCGCATCGCCGCCCCGACGTGCGCGGCACCCGACGCGAGTTCAGCATCGTCTCAGCGCCCGCCGACCTTCCCACGCTGCGCATCGCCTACAAGCACGGCGATCAGGCGCATCCGTCGAGCTACAAGCGCGCACTGGCCGACGCCGCGCCCGGAGCCGGCCTCGCGGTCACGGGCACCTGGGGCGACTTCCTGCTGCCGCGTGAAGAGACGCCCGTCCTGATGGTCGCCGCGGGGATCGGCGTCACCCCGTTCGTGTCGCAGCTGCGCCAGCTGCAGCTGACCGGGCAGCGACGCGACGTGGTCCTCGTGTACGTGGCGTCGAGCAGCGCGGAGCTCGCGTTCCGCGATGAGCTCGCGGAGACCGGGGCGCGGGTGATCGTGTTCACGCGCGATGAGCCGAGCGATCTGCCCGCGCACTGGAGCTGGGCGCAGGGCGCCCGGCTCGACGCCGCGGGACTCGAGCGTCACGTGCACGATCTCGGCGAGCGACACTCGTACATCTCGGGTCCGCCACGGCTGATCGCCGACCTCGCCCCGGCTCTCCGCAAGGCGCGGTCTCTGACGACCGACGCGTTCGCCGGCTACTGACGGTCGGGGCCTTCCTGGGACGGTCGTGGGTCGTCCGGGTCGGTCCGGGGGCCGGTCGCGTGCCGGATGCAGGATCGGGGCACGTTCGGCGGATGATTCCGAGGGTTCTGGTCCTGCATCCGTGCCGTGGTCCTGCATTCCGTACCTCAGGACGGGTGTGACGGTGAGTGGCGGCTCTTCGGTCGACGGCGGGTCGCGTGCCGGATGCAGGATCGGGGCACGTTCGGCGGATGAATCCGAGGGTTCTGGTCCTGCATCCGTGCCGTGGTCCTGCATATGGCACGTCAGGAACGCTCGTGAAGTCTCGCGACGGCGGCGACGATGGCCTCCGCCACGATCGGCCAGTCATGCACGATCATCGCGTAGTCGAAACGCAGCGTCTCGAAACCTCGCCGGGATGCTTCCGCATCCCGCATGAGGTCGCGGTTACGATGCGCGGCGTCCTCGTGGTTGCCGGCACCGTCGGCCTCGAGGATGAGGAGCCCGTCGATCACGAAATCCACCCTCCCGACAGAGGGGATCTCGACCTGGCATTCGAGGAGGATGCCGAGCAGATGCAGCCGCAGTCGCAGCAACGACTCGAGTCCACTGTCTGCGTCGGTCCGAGCCAGATCGACGAGCCAGTGCGCCTTGGCGGGCAGCCGGGAGCGGATCCGCGCGCGCCCTGCGGCGCCGACCAGACGTAACCGCAGGGCGGATTCCAGAGAGGCGAAGAAGGCCTCGTCGCCTCGGCACAGATAGACGTGCACGAGAGCGTCTTCCAGCGGTGCGACCCCGAAGAGGGTGCGCCCCTCGAAGTAGTGACCTGTGCAGGCGCAGTCGACGTGATGGCTGCGTCCGTGAGCGCCCAGCCAGACATGCGGATCGGCATCTTCGTCGAGAGTCCAGACGCCGTGCGCGCGGAGCGCACCCGAGCATGTCAGGGCCCCGCCGTGCTGCGCCGCGGTGATCACGCCATGCGGAGCCGTCGGAAGAGCGAAGACGCCGTTGCGCACGTGGATGATCGACCCGTCCCGCACGGCAGTCGCGAGCATCCGCCTGCTCAGCCCGTACTCCCGCAGGGTGACGCCTCTGGCGGCGTTGCCGAGGTGGGAGAGGACATGAGCGGCGGTCGGCATCCGACAGATCCTGCCCGATGATGCGTGACAACGGGCCAGGAACCACGCCCGGAGGGGGGATCCACGCGCGATCCGGATCCGTGCAGGAGAGGTCCCGCGATAGTCACGGGAGCATCGAGCATCGAGCATCGAGCATCGAGCTGTGCGGGCCGTCTGCAGGATCGAAGCGCGAATGCAGGGCCGTATTCTCCGTCTGGTCCTGCAGACGTGCCGGGATCCTGCAGACGTGCCGCTACGGGGAGGTCACTCCACCGGGGCTCACCGGGATCCGGACCGTGAAGGTCGTGTCTCCCGGCCGGCTGTCGACCGAGATGTGGCCGCCGTGCCCCTCGACGATCGCCTTGACGATCGCGAGGCCCAGGCCGGTACCACCCGTCTGGCGGGCCCGTGAGCTGTCGCCCCGCGCGAACCGCGCGAACAGCTCCTCCCGCACCGCCGGGTCGATGCCCGGACCGTCATCGTGCACCCGGAGCACCGCCTCGTCGCCCTCGCGACTGACCTTCAGCGTGATCGCCGTGCCGGCAGGCGTGTGCGTACGGGCGTTCGCGAGCAGGTTCGCGACCACCTGGTGCATGCGTCCCGAATCCCCGACGATGACGAGCGGCTCGTCGGGCGCCTCGATGTTCCAGTGGTGGTCGGCGGCCGTCGGCCGGGCATCCGACAGGCCCTCGAGCGCCAGCTGTGTGAGATCGACCGTGCCGTACACGAGTTCACGGCCCTCGTCGAGACGAGCGAGCAGCAGTAGATCCTCGACGAGCCGGGTCATCCGCAGCGACTGCGCCTGGATGCGTTCGAGCGAGGTGGTCGTGCTCTCGATCGCCGCCTCCCCGGCCTGCTGCTTGAGTGCGCGCAGCGAGAGCTCCGAGTACCCGCGGATCGACGAGAGCGGCGTGCGCAGCTCGTGGCTGGCGTCGGCGACGAACCGGCGCATCCGCTCCTCGTTCTTCTGACGCGAGGCGAGCGAGTCGTTGACGTGGTCGAGCAGGGTGTTGAGCGAGGCGCCCACGAGGCCGGTCTCAGTACGCGGGTCCGCTTCGGCGGCGGGCACGCGCTCGGTGATCTCGACCTCACCGCGATCGAGCGGCTGGTTCGCGACGCGGGTGGCCGTCGCCGCGACCGCCCGCAGAGGCCTCAGGCCGACCCTGATCGTGATCGCGGTGGTGAGGGCGAGCAGGATCAGTCCGCCGATCGTCGCCAGGGCGATCACCGTGAGCAGCGTCGCCAGCTGATTCTGGATCTCGTTGCGGGGGAGACCGGTCACCACGGTGACCCCGTTCGGAGCCTGCTTCACGACCACCAGGTACGAGCCGAAGTCCTCGAGCGTCACCGTGGCCTGCGGTCGACCGCCGAGCGCGGCGTCCATGCGAGCGAGATCGGCCGCGGTCAGCGTCTGCGACACCCCGCTCCACTGTCCCTTGGTGTCGGGGAAGACCACGCCGCCGGTGCCGTTCTCCGGGCTCGACACCGCGAGCAGGATCCCCGGCACGGCGTTCGTGGCGTCGAGCAGGGAGTCGATGCTCGCATACTGCTCGGGGACGTTGCTCGCCCACTTCGCCACCTGCACGGCATAGCCGTCCAGGCGGTCTTCGAGTTGCCGTTCCAGGGTGCCCCCGACGAGGGCGCTGGTGATCACGGCCACGATCACGAGGATGAGCGAGACGAAGCCGATCACCGCGGTCATCAGTCTCGTCTGCAGGCTCATCGGCCTGTGCGTCATCCTCGTATGGCTCACTGCGGCGCCTTGATCATGTAGCCGACACCGCGGACGGTGTGCAGCAGCGGGGTGCGGCCCGCGTCGATCTTCTTGCGCAGGTACGAGATGTACAGCTCGACGACCGACGACTTGCCGCCGAAGTCGTAGCTCCAGACCCGATCGAGGATCTGCGCCTTCGACAGCACCCGTCGCTCGTTGCGCATCAGGTAGCGCAGCAGCTCGAACTCGGTGGCGGTGAGCTCGATCTCGGTGCCGTCGCGCACGACCTCGTGGCTGTCCTCGTTGAGCGTGAGGTCGGCCACCCGGAGGATCGACTGCCCCTCGTCTGCCATCGCATGCCCGGTGCGGCGGATGATGGCACGCAGCCGTGCGATCACCTCCTCCAGGCTGAAGGGCTTGGTGACGTAGTCGTCGCCACCGGCGGTGAGGCCCGCGACGCGGTCGCCGACGGCATCCTTCGCGGTGAGGAAGAGCACAGGGACGAGGCTGCCGGACTCGCGGAGCCGGCGCAGCACAGCCATCCCGTCGAGGTCGGGCATCATGATGTCGAGCACCAGGGCGTCCGGTTCGAACTCGCGCGCGACCTGCAGGGCCTCGAGGCCGGAGGATGCGGTGCGGACCTCCCAGCCCTCCATCCGCAGCGCCATCGCGAGCAGATCGGTGAGCATCTGCTCGTCATCGACGGCGAGGATACGCAGCGGGGAGCCGTCGGGGCGGTGCAGTTCGGGGAGATCGGTGCTCATGAGTACATTCTGCGGAATCAGCTATGGGTTTTCTATGGAGTCCGTTATGCGTCTGCTGTGAGGTCCGAAGCATCGGCGATCTCAGGGACGACGCGTGAAGACGACGAAGGCCCCGGCGTTCCCGCCGGGGCCTTCGTTCTGTCGCAGACGCGATCAGTGCGTGTCTTCCGCCTCGATCTCGGTGCGGTCGCCCGACCACTGCGTGTGGAAGGTTCCCGGCTTGTCGATGCGCTTGTACGTGTGCGCGCCGAAGAAGTCGCGCTGACCCTGCACGAGCGCGGCCGGAAGGCGGTCGGCGCGGATGCCGTCGTAGTACGACAGCGACGACGAGAACGCCGGAGCGGGGATGCCGGCCTCGGCCGCGGCGATGACGACACGGCGCCACGACGCCTGTGCGCGCGTGATGGCCTCGGTGAAGTACGGGGCGGTCAGCAGCACCGGAAGACCGGGCTCCGCCTGGTACGCGTCGGCGATGCGGTTGAGGAACTGGGCGCGGATGATGCAGCCGCCGCGCCAGATCTTGCTGATGGCGCCGAGGTCGATGTTCCAGTCGTACTCGGCCGCGCCGGCGCGGATCTCGTCGAAGCCCTGCGAGTACGCGACGATCTTCGACGCGTAGAGCGCCAGGCGTACGTCCTCGATGAAGGACTCGGTGTCCTCGACCGTGAACTCGTCTTCGGGGCCGGGCAGGTCGCCCGACACGGCACGCTGCTCGGGGTGCGACGAGAGCGAGCGGGCGAAGGTCGCCTCCGCGATGCCGGAGACGGGCACGCCGAGCGACAGGGCGGTCTGCACCGTCCACGCGCCGGTGCCCTTGGCGCCGGCCTGGTCGAGGATCACGTCGACGAGCGGCTGGCCGGTCTCGGCATCCACCTGGCGGAGCACCTCGGCGGTGATCTCGATCAGGTAGGACTCGAGCTCGCCCGTGTTCCACTCGGCGAAGATCTCGGCGATCTCGGCGGGGGACTTGCCGGTGCCGCGGCGGATGAGGTCATAGGCCTCGGCGATCAGCTGCATGTCGGCGTACTCGATGCCGTTGTGCACCATCTTCACGAAGTGACCGGCACCGTCGTGTCCGACGTGCGTGACACAGGGCTCGCCCTCGGCGACGGCGGCGATCGACTTGAGGATCGGTCCGAGGGTGACCCACGACTCGTCCGAACCGCCCGGCATGATCGACGGGCCGAGCAGTGCGCCCTCCTCGCCGCCGGAGATGCCGGCGCCGACGAAGTTGATGCCGGTCTCGCGCACGGCCTTCTCGCGGCGGATCGTGTCGGGGAAGTAGGCGTTGCCGCCGTCGACGATGATGTCGCCCGGCTCGAAGACCTCGACGAGGGAGTCGATCACGGCATCGGTCGGCCTGCCGGCCTTCACCATGATGATCGCGGTGCGCGGCTTCTGGAGGCTGTCGGCGAACTCCCGGTAGGTCGCGGCCGGCACGAACTCGGCTTCAGGATGCTCGGAGAGGAGCGTCTCGGTCTTCTCGTAGCTGCGGTTGAAGATCGCCACCGTGTTGCCCTCGCGGCTGGCGAGGTTGCGGGCGAGGTTCGACCCCATGACGGCGAGTCCGACGACTCCGATGTTCGCTGATGCTTCGGGCACAGAAGGCTCCTAGATCGAGAAGAGAGGGATGAGTCCAGATTATCGCGGCGCCGGGGGAGAGGCTCCCGTGTGTCGCCGCCCTCGCTCTCAGTCCTTGCGGTAGCCGGAGCGTCCGAGCGAGAACAGCGCGGCGAAGGTGAAGCCCGCGGCGCACACCGTCATCGCGCCGATGAGCCAGGCGATCGCGTGAGAGAAGAAGACGCCGTCGAGCATGAGTGAGACTCCGTGATCTGCAGAGGGGAAATCGGTGTTCTCAGCCTATCGGCTCATCCGGTACCATGAGAGGAGTACCTCGGCGAGGGATGCTTCTGCGCGTGCGCTGGCATCCGTTATCGACGCGGCGAAGCAAGCCGGTGGCTTTCCTCACGTGTCTGCGTTCGAGAACAATTCCAAGACCACCGCGCGGCTCTCGCTGCGTGTCCCGAAGGAGAACCCCATGTCTGAAGACACCAAGGTCGTCGCCGAGCTCCGCGAGAGCTTCGGCAAGGGCTTCGCCCGCCGTCTGCGCGCAGCCGGAAAGATCCCCGCCGTCATCTACGGTCACGGCACCGAGCCCGTGCACGTCGCGCTGCCCGGCCACCAGGTCTCGCTGATCATCCGCCGCGCCAACGCGCTCCTCGAGCTCGACATCGAGGGCAAGGGCCAGCTCGCACTGGTCAAGGACGTCCAGCGCGACCCGGTGCACCAGATCATCGAGCACATCGACCTGCTCGTCGTGAAGAAGGGCGAGAAGGTCACGATCGACGTCCCGCTCGTCGTCACCGGCGAGACGTTCCCCGGCACCATCGCCAACCTCGACGCGACCACGCTGTCGATCGAGGCCGAGGCGACGCACATCCCGCAGAACGTCGAGGTCTCCGTCGAGGGACTCGAAGAGGGCGCGCACATCA
Organism: Microbacterium sp. NPDC097977; assembly: GCF_040302605.1. Taxonomy (NCBI): domain Bacteria; kingdom Bacillati; phylum Actinomycetota; class Actinomycetes; order Micrococcales; family Microbacteriaceae; genus Microbacterium; species Microbacterium sp. NPDC097977. The sequence continues at coordinate 33,406 of NZ_JBEOUR010000005.1, read as the reverse complement.
CCGCCGCCGACGTCAAGCTGCCCAAGGGCTCGACGCTGCTGACCGACCCCGAGACGCTCGTCGTCGCGGTCTCCGTGCCGGTGCTCGACCTCGAGACCGACACCACCGCCGAGGAGCCCGCCGAGGGCGAGACCGAGGAAGAGGCCGCGCAGGAGGACGCCGCGGAGTGATCTCCGCAGGCGCAGCCCACGGCTGACTGCTTCACAGAGGGGGCGCGAGCAGATCGCGCCCCCTCTGTCGTATCCTGACCCGGGCGCCGCACAGGGCCCACCCCCGAGAGGACGACGACATGGCATCCACCTGGCTCGTGGTGGGGCTCGGCAACCCCGGCCCGCGATACGAGGCGACCCGGCACAATGTGGGTCAGATGGTGATCGACGAGCTCGCTGCGCGGCGTGGCGAGACCTTCCGCGAGCACAAGGGCGGCGCGCGCGTCGTGGAGACGTGGCTCCGTCCGGGCGGGGACAAGCTGGTGCTCGCGAAGCCGAACACGTTCATGAACGTCTCGGGCACTCCTGTCGCAGCCCTCGCGCGCTTCTACTCGGTGCCCCCAGAGCAGATCATCGTGATCCATGACGAGCTCGACATCCCGTTCGACACGGTCAAGCTCAAGACAGGCGGCGGACACGGCGGGCACAACGGCGTGCGCGACATCGCCCGAGCGATCACCACGCCCGATTTCCCGCGCGTGCGGGTGGGGATCGGTCGGCCCGTCGGACGGCAGGATCCCGCGGACTGGGTGCTCTCGCCCTTCGGCAAAGACGAACGCGCGAACCTGCCGATCCTCGTCTCCGACGCGGCGGATGCCGTCGAACTCCTGGTCGCCGAGGGGCTTCTCGCCGCTCAGCAGAAGCACCACGCCCCGCGCTGAGCGCGGGTGCACGCCCGGAGGCGCACGGCGGTCAGGGCGGTCAGGGCAGGAAGCCCGTGGCGGTTCCCGTCGATACGGTCACGAGCACGACGACCCAGAAGATGATGGGGCCCAGTACGGCGACGACCAGGGCAGCGATCCCGGCGCCACGCCCCTGCTTCTTGCGGATGGCGAGGATGCCGATCACGATCGCCGCGATCCCGAGGATCGTGCCCGTCCAGAACGACACCTCCGCCCACAGCACCTGGTCGCGGGCGGGGGAGAGGACCGAGAGGAAGTCGGGCGAGGTGGTGTCCAGCCCGCCGGGGATGCGGCGGCCGATCTCGAACCCCGCGATGCCGGCCACGATGGGCGTGACGACGGCCGCCACGATCGACAGGATCAGGGCGATGAGGCCGAGGACCCCGGACTTCTTCGGCTCCGTGGCGGGCGGCTGGTAGGAGCCTGCGGGGGACTGGTAGCCGCCCACCGGCACCTGATAGGCGCCGGGAGGGCTGGCCTGGTAGACGGGAGCGCCCGCGGGCGCCTGGTACGGCTGCGCGGTGGGGGCCGACGGTGCCGACTGCGGGTATGCCGGAGGGGCGGGGGGAGCCGGCTGATACGTCGGAGCCGCGGGCTGGGCCGGCTGATACGCGGGAGGCGCGGGTGGTACGGGAGGAACGGCGCCGGACGGGGGCAGCTGCGGGTCAGTCACGCCCCCATCCTATGGCGCAGCGCATCAGATGCGACGGAGCAGTCCCACCCGGTCGTACACCGCTCCGAGAGTGGCGTCGGCGACGGCATCAGCCTTGGCGGCGTTCGCGGCGAGGATGCGGTCGAGCTCCGCGGGATCGTCGAGGAGCTCCAGCGCGCGCGTGCGCACGGGGGCGAACTCGTCGACGACGACCTCGGCCAGACCCTTCTTGAAGTCGCCGTAGCCCCGGCCCGCGTACTCGTCTTCGATCGACCCGACCTGGCGGCCGGTGAGGGCGGAGTAGATCGTCAGCAGGTTGGAGACTCCGGGCTTGTTCTCGCGGTCGAAGCGCACCGACCCCTCGGTGTCGGTCACCGAGCGCATGATCTTCTTCGCCGACTTGGCGGGGTCGTCGAGCATCCACAGCACGCCGGCGTCGCTCTCCGCCGACTTCGACATCTTCGAGGTGGGGTTCTGCAGGTCGTAGATGCGCGCCGTGTCCTTCTGGATCACCGGACGCGGCACGACGAAGGTCTCGCCGAAGCGCGAGTTGAAGCGCTCGGCGAGGTCGCGGGTGAGCTCGACGTGCTGCTTCTGGTCGTCTCCGACCGGCACCACATCGGTCTGGTAGAGCAGGATGTCGGCCGCCATCAGCACGGGGTAGGTGAACAGGCCCACGCTCGTGGCGTCGGCGCCCTGACGCGCCGACTTGTCTTTGAACTGGGTCATGCGTCCGGCCTCGCCGAAGCCGGTGATGGTGGACAGGATCCACGCGAGCTCTGCGTGCGCGCGGACGTGCGACTGCACGTACAGCGTCGACAGCGACGGCTCGATGCCGGCAGCGATGTACTGCGCCGCCGTCCGACGCGTCTTCTCACGCAGCTCGGCCGGGTTCTGCGCGACGGTGATGGCGTGCAGGTCGACGACCGAGAAGAACGCGTCGTTGGTGGTCTGCAGCTCCCGCCACTGCAGGAGCGCTCCGATGTAGTTGCCGATCTGGAGGGAGTCGGCGGAGGGCTGCATTCCTGAGTACAGGCGAGGTTTCGTCACAGCATCAATCCTATGGGGATGCCGGCGTCGGCAGAGTCCGCACGCTCAGCAGGTGTAGTCGACCACGACGGGCGCATGGTCGCTCCAGCGCTGGTCGTAGGCGTCGGCCCGAGCCACGTGGTACGCGGTGACCCGCTCGGCGAGGGCCGGGGTGGCCAGGTGATAGTCGATCCGCCAGCCGGAATCGTTGTCGAAGGCCTGCCCGCGCATCGACCACCAGGTGTAGGGGCCCTCGACCTCTCCGTGGAAGGTGCGCCCGACGTCGACCCAGCCGAGGCCCTCGCCGGTGGTGCCGTCGACGCCCTCGACGGTTTCGCCCGCCGCGCCGAGGAAGCGGTCGAAGTACGCGCGCTCGCGGGGGAGGAAGCCCGCCTTCTTGCGGTTGCCTCGCCAGTTCTTGATGTCGAGCTCGCGGTGGCCTACGTTCAGATCGCCCGTCACGAGAGCGAGCGGACGGTCGCCCGCACCGAGCTCGGCGAGACGCACGCCGAAGGCGTCGAGGAACTTCCACTTCTCGTCCTGCTTCGGGGTGTCGGCCTCGCCGCTGTGGACGTAGGCGCTGACCACGGTCAGAGGGCGATCGCCGATCAGGAAGTCGGCTTCGATCCAGCGGCCTTTCGAGTCGAAGTCCGCATCGCCGAAGTCGGTCCGTGTCGCGAGGGCAGGGGTGCGGCTCGCGATCGCCACTCCGGCACGGCCCTTCGCCGTCGCCTCATCGTGCACGAACGTCCACCCGGGGAGAGCCGCCTCGAGGTGTTCGTCCTGCCCTCGGACCTCTTGCAGGGTGAGGATGTCGACGTCGGCGGTGTCGAGCCAGGAGGCCATGCCGTTGCGAGCCGCCGCTCGGATCCCGTTGACATTGACCGAGGCGATACGCAGATGAGGCATACCTACAAGCCTAACGAGGGGGTCCGACATCGGGAGACGTGCGCCCCGGCTCCGCCAGGAAGCGCTGGACGAGCGGCGACGCCGTCTCCGGCGGAGGGGGAGCGGACGCCTCGAGCGCGTGCAGATCGTCTTCGGCCGCGCGCAGTGCGCGTCGCGCCGCGAAGGCACGGAACCAGGGTGCCTCGTCGACGGCGGCGCGGGCGTCCCGCACGCGGATGCGTGAGGCCCGCAGCAGCGTCCTGTGCTCGGCCACCCGCCGCTCCGCCTCGGACTGGTGCATCAGCGGCAGATCACGATCCTGCGCGGCGACCGCGATCCACGAGGACGCCACCAGCATCACGACGCCGTTGATCCGGAACCAGAGCAGCAGGCCGACGAAGATCGCGAACGTCGCGAGGAGGGGATTCGAGGGGGTGTAGCTCAGTAGGAATCCCACCCCGAACTGCAGCACGGTCATCGCGCCTCCACCGAGCAGCGCACCGGGCCAGATCACGACCCAGTCGAGCGAGGTCCCCGTCAGGAAGCGCACCATCGCGGCGAGTGCGCTCGAGAGCAGGACGAAGGAGAAGAGGATCGTGCCGATGCGGATGCTGATCTCCCAGCCCGTCGATCCGGAATCCCAGCCGACGAGGCCGAGGATCCAGGTCAGCGCGGCCGCGCTGGCGGAGCTGAGGACGGAGCCCGCGATGAGGGCGATCCCGAAGAGCAGCGCGGCCAGCAGATCCCGCGCCTTCAGCATGAAGTAGCTGCGCAGATCCGGCGGCAGCCCGAAGATGTCCCTCGTCGCCCGTCGGGAGAAGGTGACCCAGCCGATGGCGGTCCAGATGACGGTGCCGAGGGCGATCAGGCCCGTAACGCTCAGCACGCCGGTGGTGTTCGCCGCGATCTCCCGCACCTGCGCCGGGGTGAACACGCCACCCTCGTCGCGGATCAAGTTGGGGACGTAGCCGTTCACGAGGGCGATCACGCCGTCGACCGCCTCAGAGCTGCCGCCGAGCCACAGCCCGGTGACGGCGAACGCCAGGTAGATCGCCGCGAAGATCGCGAACAGGGCCTGATAGCTCACCCCAGCCGCGAGGAGGAACCCGTTGTGCTGCAGGAAGTGCCGCCACACCCGCACGGGGAACAGCGCGAGGGTGCGCTGCGTCAGGGCGGTGGCCCGCTCGACCGCAGCGTCGACACGACCGGAGCCCGAGGCACCTCGATCACGATCAGACACGTCTTCACCCTATCCACGCGACGCGAAAGGGCGGGCACCCGACCGGGCGCCCGCCCTTTCGCTGCGTATGAGTCGCGTCAGGGACGCCCGCGCAGCACGGCCTGCTTGACCTCGGCGATGGCCTTGGTGACCTCGATGCCGCGGGGGCATGCCTCGGAGCAGTTGAAGGTGGTGCGGCAGCGCCACACGCCCTCCTTGTCGTTGAGGATGTCGAGGCGCACGGCGGCGTTGTCGTCGCGCGAGTCGAAGATGAAGCGGTGCGCGTTCACGATCGCGGCGGGGCCGAAGTACTGTCCGTCGGTCCAGAACACCGGGCACGAGGACGTGCAGGCGGCGCAGAGGATGCACTTGGTCGTGTCGTCGAAGATCTCGCGGTCGGCGATGCTCTGGACGCGCTCCTTGCCCTTCTCCGGCACGGAGTTCGCCACGAGGAACGGCTGGACCTCGCGGTAGGAGGCGAAGAACGGCTCCATGTCGACGACGAGGTCCTTCTCGAGCGGCAGACCCTTGATGGCCTCGACGTAGATCGGCTTCGAGATGTCGAGGTCCTTGATCAGCGTCTTGCATGCCAGACGGTTGCGGCCGTTGATGCGCATGGCATCGGAGCCGCAGATGCCGTGGGCGCACGAGCGGCGGAACGTGAGCGATCCGTCGACCTCCCACTTGATCTTGTGCAGCGCGTCGAGGACGCGGTCGGTGGAGAAGAGCTCGACGTCGTAGTCGACCCAGTGCGGCTCGGAGTCGACCTCGGGGTCGAACCGTCGGATGTTGAAGGTGACGATGAAGGACTGGATCGCCGCCTCTTCGGTCGTGGCTGCGGGGGCTTCGGCGATGGCGTTCGACATGCTCAGTACTTCCTCTCCATCGGCGGGTAGTTCAACTCGCCCTGCTCGTTCTTCGTGAACACGACGGGCTTCCAGTCGAGCTTGATGTGGTCGCCCGGGTCGGACGAGTGCGCATCTCCCGTGAGGTAGGCCATGGTGTGCTGCATGTAGTTCTCGTCGTCGCGCTTCGGGAAGTCGTCGCGCATGTGTCCGCCACGGCTCTCCTCGCGGTTCTGCGCGGCGTAGACGACGACCTCGGCGATGTCGAGCAGGAAGCCCAGCTCGACGGCCTCGAGCAGGTCGGTGTTGAAGCGCTTGCCCTTGTCGTCGACGTGGATGTTGCGGTAGCGGTCGCGCAGGTCGGCGATGACGCCGAGAACGTGCTGCAGGGACTCGTGCGTGCGGAACACCTGCGCGCCCTTGTCCATCTCGTCCTGCAGCGTCTTGCGCAGCACGGCGATGCGCTCGGTGCCCTGGTTGTTGCGCAGCCCCTCGAGCATGTCCGAGACGAAGGCGGCGGGGTTCTCGGGAAGCGGCACGAACTCGGCGGTCTTTACGTACTCGACCGCGTTGCGCCCGGAGCGCTTGCCGAACACGTTGATGTCGAGCAGCGAGTTGGTGCCGAGACGGTTGGCTCCGTGCACCGAGACGCAGGCGCACTCGCCGGCGGCGTACAGACCGGGCACGACGGTGTCGTTGTCGGCCAGGACCTCGCCGTTGTTGTTCGTCGGGATCCCGCCCATCGCGTAGTGAGCGGTCGGCATCACCGGCACGGGCTCGACGACCGGGTCGACGCCCAGGTACGTGCGGGCGAACTCGGTGATGTCGGGGAGCTTGGTCTCGAGGACCTCCGCGCCCAGGTGCGTGCAGTCCAGCAGCACGTAGTCCTTGTGGGGACCCGCGCCGCGCCCCTCGGCGACCTCCTGGACCATGCAGCGGGCGACGATGTCGCGCGGCGCGAGGTCCTTGATGGTCGGGGCGTAGCGCTCCATGAAGCGCTCGCCCGAGGCGTTGCGCAGGATCGCGCCCTCACCGCGGGCGCCCTCGGTGAGGAGGATGCCGAGTCCGGCGAGACCGGTCGGATGGAACTGGAAGAACTCGAGGTCCTCGAGGGGGAGGCCCTTGCGCCAGACGATGCCCACGCCGTCGCCGGTGAGGGTGTGCGCGTTCGAGGTCGTCTTGAAGATCTTGCCGAAACCGCCGGTCGCGAAGATCACGGCCTTGGCCTGGAAGACGTGCAGCTCGCCCGTGGACAGGTCGTAGGCCACGACGCCCGAGACCTGCGTCTTGCCGTCGGCATCCTTCACCGTCAGGAGGTCGAGGACGTAGAACTCGTTGAAGAAGTTGATGCCGAGCTTGACGCAGTTCTGGAAGAGCGTCTGCAGGATCATGTGACCGGTGCGGTCGGCGGCATAGCAGGCGCGACGCACCGGGGTCTTGCCGTGCTCTGCGGTGTGCCCGCCGAATCGGCGCTGATCGATCTTGCCCTCGGGCGTGCGGTTGAAGGGGAGACCCATGTTCTCGAGGTCGATGACCGCGTCGATCGCCTCCTTGGCGAGGATCTCGGCAGCGTCCTGGTCTACGAGGTAGTCGCCACCCTTGACCGTGTCGAAGGTGTGCCACTCCCAGCTGTCCTCCTCGACGTTCGCGAGGGCGGCCGCCATGCCTCCCTGTGCCGCGCCGGTGTGCGAACGCGTCGGGTAGAGCTTGGAGATGACGGCGGTGTTCGCGCCGGAGCCTGCCTCGATCGCCGCGCGCATGCCGGCACCGCCGGCGCCCACGATCACGATGTCGAACTGGTGGTAGTGCACTCCGTCGCGCACGACGGAAGCCTGGGTCTCTGTAGTCACTTCTCGTATGCCTTCTCTTCTACTTGCCCAGGGTCTGGCACTGTTCCCACAGCGTGCTCGTCTCGGTCACACCGAGGCACGGGTCGAACGTGAAGACGACCAGCGTGCCGAGGATGATGAGCAGTGCCGCGGCCAGGCCGAGGGCCCAGGTCAGTGCCTTGCGGGCGGTGTTGTTCGTGACGTAGTCGTTGACGATCGTCCGCATGCCGTTGGCGCCGTGGATCAGCGCCAGCCACAGCATGAGGACGTCCCACCACTGCCAGAACGGCGTGGCGAACTTGCCCGCGATGAACGCGAAGTCGAGGGCGTGGATGCCCTCGCCGACCATCAGGTTGATGAACAGGTGGCCGAAGATCAGCACGACGAGGACGACGCCGGAGCCGCGCATGAACAGCCAGCCCCACTTCTCGAGGTTGAATCCGCGGCGGGTGCGTGCCGGAGCGGCGACGGTCTGAGCGGTCATCAGTGTCCTCCTCCGAAGCCGGCGAACGCGAGCATGAGGTGGCGCGGCACGAAGCCCGCCATGATGATGCCCCAGACCAGGAGCACGCCCCAGAAGAGCTGTCGCTGGTACTTGGCGCCCTTCGACCAGAAGTCGACCGCGATGATGCGCAGGCCGTTCATCGCGTGGAACACGATGCCCGCGACCAGCACGACCTCGCCGAGGGCCATGATCGGGTTCTTGTATGTGCCGATGACCGCGTTGTAGGCCTCGGGGGACACCCTGATGAGTGCTGTGTCGAGCACATGCACCAACAGGAAGAAGAAGATGGCGACTCCGGTGATGCGGTGAAGCACCCACGACCACATGCCTTCGCGACCTCGGTAGAGGGTGCCGCGGGGCGTCTTGGAAGTGGTTTCCGAAATCGACGGTGTCAAGCGAGCGCTTGTGGACACGGTCGTCCTCCCTGGATCGATGTGACTCGGTCGCGTGCGATGCGTCTTTCCAGCGTGAACGTGCTGTCGTAGGGCACGGCCGATCGGACACCATCCTATTCCCGTGAGAGGGCACCGGGCGACGAAGGGGAACCTAACTCTCTCGATGTCGAGATGTCCGCCTCCGATGTCCGGATGGCGGCCCGCGATACCCTGTCAGGGTGAGCCAACCGATTCCGAACTTCTATGCCGTCATCCCCGCCGGCGGCATCGGCAGCCGTCTGTGGCCGCTGTCGCGCGCGGACGCCCCGAAGTTCCTGCACGACCTCACCGGGTCGGGGCATTCGCTGCTCCGCGACACCTGGGACCGGCTGGAGCCGCTGGCCGGAACCGATCGCATCGCCGTCGTCACCGGCCGCGCGCATCGGGCCGCGGTCGAGGCCGAGCTCCCCGGCATCCAGGACCTCAACGTCTTCCTCGAGTCCGAGCCCAGGGAGTCGGCGGCCGCGATCGGCCTCGCCGCCGCGATCCTCCACCGCCGCGACCCCGACGTCATCATCGGCTCGTTCAGCGCCGACCACGTGATCCGCAGCACGCGGGTCTTCGAGTTCGCCGTGCGAGATGCGGTCGAGGTCGCTCGCGAGGGCTACATCTGCACGATCGGCATCGCTCCGACGGAGCCCGCCATCGGTTTCGGCTACATCAAGAAGGGTCCCGAGCTCGTCGTGGAGGGCGCGCGCGAGGCCGCGCTCGTCGAGAGCTTCGTCGAGAAGCCCGACCTCGAGACGGCGAAGGCGTACTTCGCCGATCGCGACTACCTCTGGAACGCCGGCATGTTCATCGCGAAGGCGAGCGTGCTCCTCGAGGAGCTCGCCGAGAACGAGCCCGCCCTCTACTCCGGACTGCTCGAGCTCGCCGAGGCGTGGGACGACCGCGAACGTCGGGGCCCCGCGGTCGACCGCATCTGGCCGAGGCTGAAGAAGATCGCCATCGACTACGCCGTCGCCGAGCCCGCCGCCCGTCGCGGCCGCCTCGCCGTCGTGCCCGGCCATTTCGACTGGGACGACGTGGGGGACTTCGCCTCGCTCACCAAGCTCATCAACAACGGCCGCAAGAACGACCTCGCCGTGCTGGGGCCCAAGGCCCGGGTGCTCTCGGATGCGGCCAGCGGAATCCTCGTCAGTCAGACCTCGCGAGTGATCAGCCTGATCGGCGTCAAGGACATCGTGGTCGTCGACACCCCGGACGCTCTGCTGGTGACCACGGTCGAGCACGCCCAGCGCGTGAAGGGCGTCGTCGAGTCGCTCAAGCTCACCGGTCGGGGCGACGTGCTCTGATGAGCACCCGCCGGCGCTCATCGGCTGGCTTGGTTTCAGCTTTGTAACCATTCGAAGGCGGCCACGGGTCGAGCATGCACAAAAGTCGAAACAGTAGGTAACTTTGAGCGATCCGCGATGGGCGCGGGACCCTTCCAGGAGGCATGAGTTGACCATCTCCACCACCAAGAAGCTGCTGGGCGCAACCGTCGCCGCTGGCGTCATCTTCTCTCTCGCCGGCTGCGGCCAGGCTCCCACCGAATCCGGTGGTGATGCAGGCGGAGACGCAGCATCCGACTTCCTGCCCTGCCTCGTGTCCGACGCCGGCGGGTGGAACGACAAGTCGTTCAACCAGTCCGCCAAGGAGGGCATGGACAAGGCAGCCGACGAGCTCGGCGTCAAGCCGCTCGAGTTCGAGTCGGCCAACGACAACGACTACGCACCGAACCTCGAGACCGCTGTCTCCGAGGGCTGCTCGCTCATCGTCTCGGTCGGCTTCAAGCTGTCCGCCGCGACCGTCGAGTCCGCTCTGGCGAACCCGAAGATCAACTACGCGATCATCGACGACTACGCCGACACCGACTTCGACGGCACCACGGATGCTCCGAACATCAAGCCCCTCGTCTTCGACACCGCTCAGGCCGCCTACCTCGGTGGGTACGCCGCCGCTGGATGGTCCGCTCAGGCCGGTGTGAACAAGGTCGGCACCTTCGGCGGAATGCAGATCCCGTCGGTCGCCGTGTTCATGGACGGCTTCCAGCTCGGCGTCGAGAAGTACAACGAGGACAAGTCCGGCGCCGTCGAGGTCTTCGGCTGGGACAACGTGACGCAGAAGGGCTCGTTCACCGGCGGGTTCGACGCGAACGACACGGCCAAGCAGACCGCTCAGGGCGTGCTCGACCAGGGCGTCGACGTCATCCTCCCCGTCGGCGGTCCGATCTACCAGAGCGCCGCTGCGGCGATCAAGGACAGCGGCAAGGACACGCTCATGGTCGGCGTCGACAGCGACCTCGCCGTCGCCGACGAGTCGGTGGCCGACGTCACCCTCTTCTCGATCATGAAGGCGATCGACGTCGCCGTCCAGGACGCCACGATCGCCGCCTCCAAGGGCGACTTCGACCCGGCGCCGTACGTGGGAACGCTCGAGAACGAGGGCGTGAAGCTCTCGGGCTTCGGCTCGTTCGAGGGTGACCTGCCCGACGGCCTGCTCGACGAGATCGCAGCGCTGCAGGAGCAGATCATCTCCGGCGACATCACGGTGGAGTCCCCGAACTCCCCGTAAGTCATCGTGGTCCAGCACGGGGCGAGTGGTGAAAGCGGCCACTCGCCCCGTGCCGTGGGCGGACGATGATGACTGTTCACGGCGCACCAGGGCGATCCCCGGTGATTGCGCCGCAGACCCTCTGGATCACACTTCTGGATAAGGTGCAGATATGAAGCTCGAACTTCGCGGAATCACCAAGAGATTCGGCACCCTCGTGGCCAACGACCACATCGACCTGGTCGTCGAGCCCGGGCAGATCCATGCGCTGCTCGGCGAGAACGGTGCGGGCAAGTCCACGCTGATGAACGTGCTCTACGGCCTGTACCAGGCCGATGAGGGCGACATCCTCCTCGACGATGTGGTGCAGCGGTTCCGCGGCCCCGGCGATGCGATGAACGCCGGCATCGGCATGGTGCACCAGCACTTCATGCTCGTGCCCGTCTTCACCGTCGCCGAGAACGTCATGCTCGGCCACGAGCAGACCAAGGGCGTCGGCACCCTCGACATCGCCAAGGCCCGCGAGCACGTGCGCGCGGTCGCCGCCCGCTTCGGCTTCGACATCGATCCCGACGCCGTCGTCGGCGATCTCCCCGTCGGCGTGCAGCAGCGGGTCGAGATCATCAAGGCCCTCTCGCGCGACGCCAAGGTGCTCGTGTTCGACGAGCCGACCGCCGTGCTCACCCCTCAGGAGACCGACGAGCTGATGGCCATCATGCGCCAGCTCCGCGATGAGGGAACCGCGATCGTCTTCATCACCCACAAGCTCCGTGAGGTTCGCGAAGTGGCGGACACCATCACCATCGTGCGCCTCGGGCGCATCGTGGGCGAAGCATCGCCCACGGCCACCAACGGCGAGCTGGCGTCGCTCATGGTCGGCCGCGCGGTCGAGCTCACCGTGAAGAAGGATGCTCCGCGTCTCGGCGAGGGCGGTCTGGCGGTCTCCGGCCTGCGCGTGCTCACCGCCGCGGGGGCCATCGTCGTCGACGGCGTCGACTTCACCGTGCGTCCCGGCGAGGTGCTCGCCGTCGCTGGTGTGCAGGGCAACGGACAGACCGAGCTCGTCGAGGCCATCGTCGGCCTCGCATCGCGCGTCGAGGGATCGATCACGCTCGACGGCACCGAACTCGTCGGCAGGAGCGTGCGGGCCATCCTCGACGCCGGTGTCGGCTTCGTCCCCGAGGACCGCACGGAAGACGGACTGGTCGCCGGCTTCACCGTCGCAGAGAACCTGATCCTCGACCGCTCGGCCGACCCCGAGTTCAGCCGCGGCGGCACCCTGCGTCGTGCGGCGCTCGACGACTTCGCCCACGCGCGCATCAAGGAGTACGACATCCGTGCTCAGGGCCCGCACACTCCGGCGGGGACGCTCTCGGGCGGAAACCAGCAGAAGGTCGTCATCGCGCGGGAGATGAGCCGCGAACTGCGTCTCCTCGTCGCCGCTCAGCCGACGCGCGGCGTCGATGTGGGGTCGATCGAGTTCATCCACAAGCGCATCATCGAGACGCGCGACGCGGGGATCCCCGTGGTCGTGGTCTCGACCGAGCTCGACGAGGTCGCAGCTCTCGCCGACCGCATCGCGGTCATGTACCGGGGGACCATCGTCGGGATCGTCCCCGGCGACACCCCCCGTGAGACCCTGGGACTGATGATGGCGGGCGCCGCCGAAGGAGAGGTGGCCGCATGAGCGGTACGACGCCGCAGGCCGGCTCGAACGAGGGGTCGGGCGATCAGCTCTCGCTGAACACGACGACCACTCTGCGCGACTCCGGAGACGTGCCGCCGCCCCCTCGGGGCAATGTCATCCTGAAGGAGATGCTGCGGGGGAGCGCCGTCACCACGATCCTCGCGATCTTCCTCGCGCTCGTCGTCGGCGGCATCCTCATCGCCCTCACCAACGAGGACGTCCTCACCGCATCCGGCTACTTCTTCCAGCGTCCGAGCGACACGATCGCCGCCGTGTGGAACGCCGTCTACAACGGCTACGAGGCCCTGTTCCGCGGAGCGATCTTCAACGCGCGCGGTGCGGACTTCGCCGCTCAGATCCGTCCTCTGACCAACACGCTCGGCTTCGCCGCCCCGCTCATCGCGGCCGGTCTCGGCGTCGCCCTCGCGTTCCGCGTCGGCCTGTTCAACATCGGCGCCCGCGGGCAGATGCTCATCGGCGTCGCTGTCGCCGGGCTCCTGACGTTCCAGCTCGATCTGCCGTTCTGGCTGCACATCCCGGTGACGCTGATCGCCGGCATCGCCGGCGGTGCACTGTGGGGAGCCATCGCGGGCCTGATCAAGGCCCGCACCGGGGCGCACGAGGTCATCCTCACGATCATGCTGAACTACGTGGCGTATTACCTGCTGCTGTGGATGATCCGCACCCCCGGCCTCCTCCAGAAGCCGGGCACGAACCAGGCCCTCGGCTATGCCACGCCGGAGAGCGCGCAGTTCCCCGAGCTGCTCGGGCCGCAGTTCCCCCTGCTCGACTTCGGCTTCGTCCTCGTCATCGTCGCGACGCTGTTCGTCTGGTGGCTGATCGAGCGCTCGTCCCTCGGCATGCGGATGCGCGCCGTCGGCGAGAACCCGCACGCCGCCCGCGCCGCCGGAATCAGCGTGCAGCGCGTCTACGTCTACGCCATGCTCCTCGCCGGTGCGCTCGCGGGGCTTGCAGGCATGAACCAGATCCAGGGTGCGGTCACGACCGGCCTCACCGAGACCATCGACGCGGGCATCGGCTTCGACGCCATCACCGTCGCACTGCTCGGGCGCAGCCGCGCCTGGGGCACGTTCGCCGCCGGCATCCTGTTCGGCGCCCTCAAGGCAGGGTCGTTCTCCATGCAGGCGCAGGACATCCCCGTCGACATCGTGCTCGTCGTGCAGTCGCTCGTCGTGCTGTTCATCGCCGCGCCGCCGCTGCTGCGCGCCGTGTTCTTCCTTCCCAAGACCGATGCGGAGAAGGCGGCCAAGTCGAGAGCCAAAGCCGCGAAGAAGGCGGTGACCGCATGACCTCCCTCGCCCAGACCGAAGCCGCCGACGGAACCGTGCAGCTCGCCACCGTGCGCGAGCGGCACCTCAAGGCGCCGATCGTCCTCGCCGCAGCCACCGTGCTGCTGGCCCTCCTGTTCCTGCTCGTGCCGCGCAGCGGCACCAGCAGCTTCCGACTCAACGACCCCGCCTCGCCCTTCGCGCTGCCCGACGTGGCGCTGCCGACCGGGCCGACGAGCTGGGTCATCATCGCGATCCTCGCGGTGCTGTCGGTCCTGGCCTTCCTGCGCGCATGGTCGTACCGCAAGCCGTCGATCTGGCTGGTCATCGCCTTCAGCGTGCTCGCGGTCTTCGGGTTCCTCGTGTGGGCCGGTGCCGGCGGACTCGTGCCCGTGAGCAGTCTGCTCTTCGGCGCCGTGTCGCTGTCGGTGCCGCTCGTGTTCGGTGCGCTCGGCGGAGTGATCGGCGAGCGTGCCGGTGTCGTGAACGTCGCGATCGAGGGTCAGCTGCTGCTCGGCGCCTTCTCGGCCGCCCTGCTCTCGAGCATCACGGGCAGCGCGTTCATCGGCCTGCTGGGTGCGATGGTCGGCGGCGTGCTCGTCGCCGCCGTGCTCGCGGCATTCGCCATCAAGTACCTCGTCGAGCAGGTCATCGTCGGTGTCGTGCTCAACGTCCTGGTCAGCGGTCTCACCGGGTTCCTCTACGGGGCGCTCCTCGCTCCGAACGAGGCGACGCTCAACACCCCGGTGCGGTTCAGTCGCATCGAGATCCCGCTTCTCAGCGACATCCCCATCATCGGACCGGTGCTGTTCAACCAGACGTTCATCGTCTATCTCATGTTCATCACCGTCGCCGTCGTGGCCTGGGGCCTGTACCGCACCAAGTGGGGGCTGCGGCTCCGCGCCGTCGGCGAGCACCCGCAGGCCGCCGACACCGTCGGCATCAAGGTCAACGCGACGCGCTTCTGGAACGTGCTCCTGGCCGGCGCCATCGCCGGCATCGGCGGTGCGTACTTCACGCTCGTCTCGGTGCCGCAGTTCGGCAAGGACATGACCGCAGGCCTCGGCTTCATCGCCCTCGCCGCCGTGATCTTCGGCCGCTGGGACCCGATCCGTGCCACGCTCGCCGCCCTGCTCTTCGGCTTCGCGACGAACCTGCAGAACCTGCTGTCGATCCTGAAGACCCCGATTCCCGGCGAGTTCATGCTCATGCTGCCGTACGTGGTGACGCTGCTCGCGGTGGCGGGCTTCGCCGGTCAGATCCGTGGGCCCGCTGCCAGTGGCAAGCCGTACATCAAGTCCTAGGAGAGACATGACAGACATCGACTGGGACGAACTCCGTCAGGTCGCGACCGAGGCGATGACGAAGGCGTACGCGCCGTACTCGCGCTACCGGGTGGGCGCCGCCGCCCTCGTCGGCGACGGACGCATCGTCGCCGGCTGCAACGTCGAGAACGCCTCGTACGGCGTCACGCTGTGTGCGGAGTGCGCGCTCGTCGGCGACCTGCACATGTCGGGCGGCGGGCAGCTCGTCGCCTTCGTGTGCGTCAACAACGACGGGCAGACGATCATGCCGTGCGGACGCTGCCGGCAGCTGCTCTATGAACACGCGATGCCCGGGATGCTGCTGGAGACCGTCTCCGGCATCCGGACCATCGATGAAGTACTGCCGGACGCGTTCGGCCCCCGAGCCCTTCGTCAGGCTCAGGAACCAGAAGGAGAGTGGCGATGAGCGTTGAGCCTTTCGACGCGGTGGATGTCATTCGCGCCAAGCGCGACGGAGGTGCGGTGCCCGAGAAGGCGCTGCGCTGGATGGTCGACGCGTACACGCGCGGCTACGTGTCGGATGCGCAGATGGCGTCGTTCGCGATGGCGATCTTCCAGCGCGGCATGGAGCGCGACGAGATCCGGGTGCTCACCGATGCGATGATCGCATCGGGGGAGCGGATGAGCTTCGCCACCCTGGGCAAGAAGACCGTGGACAAGCACTCCACGGGAGGCGTCGGCGACAAGATCACGCTGCCGCTCGCGCCGCTCGTCGCCGTGTTCGGCGTCGCGGTGCCGCAGCTCTCCGGTCGTGGTCTCGGGCACACCGGCGGCACGCTCGACAAGCTCGAGTCGATCCCGGGCTGGCGCGCGGCGCTCAGCAACGAGGAGATGTTCGCGCAGATGCAGGGCGACGTGGGCGCGGTGATCTGCGCCGCAGGCTCGGGCCTCGCTCCCGCCGACAAGAAGCTCTACGCGCTGCGCGATGTGACCGGCACGGTCGAGGCGATCCCGCTGATCGCCTCGAGCATCATGTCGAAGAAGATCGCCGAGGGCACCGACGCGCTCGTGCTCGACGTGAAGTTCGGCTCGGGAGCGTTCATGCAGGACATCGACAGGGCGCGCGAGCTCGCCCGCACGATGGTCGCTCTCGGCACCGACTCCGGCGTCGCCACCACTGCACTGCTGACGGACATGAACGTGCCCCTCGGCTTCGCCATCGGCAACGCCAACGAGGTGCGCGAGTCGGTCGAGATCCTCGCCGGCGGCGGACCCGCCGACGTCCGGGAGCTGACGATCGCCCTGGCTCGCGAGATGCTGGCGCTGGCCGGACAGCCGGACGCCGATGTCGAGGCGGCTCTCGATGACGGACGCGCGATGGACGGCTGGAAGGCCATGATCCGCGCCCAGGACGGCGACCCCGACGCGGCACTGCCGACGGCGCGAGAGACCCACGTGGTCACGGCACCGGCAGACGGCGTCGTCTCGCAGATGGATGCGCTGCCGTTCGGCGTCGCAGCCTGGCGGCTCGGTGCCGGACGCGCGCGGGCGGAGGATCCGGTCGTCTTCGAAGCCGGCATCGATCTGCACGCGAAGCCGGGCGACCGGGTGGTGGCCGGTCAGCCGCTGTTCACCCTCTCCGCTGCAGATGAGGCGCGATTCCCGAGAGCGCTCGAGGCACTGGAGGGCGCGTGGGCCGTCGGCGACGAGGCTCCGACCGCGGGTCCCATCGTGCGCGAGCGCATCACGGCGTGAGCGGCGACCGCTAGCCTGAACTGAGCTCAATCCGCGACCGAGAGGAATCCGATGTCGATCGACGCGAACGGTGATGTCACCATCCAGGGGGCCTCCCTGCGCAGCCTGCCCAAGGTGTCGTTGCACGACCACCTGGACGGCGCCGTGCGCCCGTCGACCATCATCGAGCTCGCGGATGCGATCGGACTCGCTCTTCCCGAGACGAACCCGAAGTCGCTCGGGCAGTGGTTCGCCACGAAGAGCGACTCGGGCTCGCTCGTCGAGTACCTGAAGACGTTCGACGTCACCACCGCCGTCATGCAGACGACGGAGGGCCTGACCCGCGTGGCGCGCGAGTTCGTGCAGGATCTGGCGGACGACGGCGTGATCTACGGCGAGGTGCGCTGGGCTCCCGAGCAGCACCTCACGCGCGGACTCTCGCTCGAGCAGGCCGTCGAGGCCGTGCAGCAGGGCATCGAAGAGGGCGAGGATGCCGCGGATCGCGCCGGTCGCAGCATCCGCGTCGGCCAGCTGCTCAGCGCCATGCGGCACACCGATCGCTCGAGGGAGATCGCGGAGCTCGCGGTCGGCTTCCGAGGCCGTGGCGTGGTCGGGTTCGACATCGCCGGTCCCGAAGACGGATTCCCCGCCTCGGATCACCGCGCTGCATTCGACCTCCTCGCCGAGAACTTCTTCCCGGTGACGGTGCACGCCGGCGAGGCCGCAGGTCCCGATTCCATCCGCTCCGCGCTGATCGACGGACGCGCACTGCGTCTGGGTCACGGCGTGCGGATCGCGGAGGACCTGCAGGTGATCACCCAGGAGGGCGACGAGGTGCAGGTGCAGTTCGGCGACCTCGCCCGCTGGGTGCGGGATCGCGAGATCCCGCTCGAGCTCTCGCCCTCATCGAACCTGCAGACCGGGGCGATCACGGCATGGGGCAACACCCTCGCCGACCACCCGTTCGATCTGCTCTACCAGCTCGGATTCGCCGTCACGGTCAACGTCGACAACCGCACCATGAGCGCCACGTCGCTCACGCGGGAGCTCGCGAACCTCGTGGCGACGTTCGAGTACGACCTCGACGATCTCGAGACCTTCCAGTTCAACGCGGCGGCCGGGGCGTTCCTGCCGGTCGAGGAGCGCGAGGAGCTCGTCGAGATGATCGCCGAGGGATTCGACGTCTGAGTCATGGTTTCCGGGGGGAAACGACGCCGTGCAGGCCTCGTCATCATCATCAGCGCCGTCGTCGTCCTCGCGGGGGGAGCCGCCCTGGCGTACGCCTGGGTCACGCGCACGCCGGCGGAGGTTATTCCGCGCACGAGCACCGCGACCATCGAACGCTCTCTGACCCCCGCGCAGCGGCTCCTCGCGGATGCGGACGACCCGCAGGCGTGCGCGGTGAGCTTCGTGGGCGACGGCGCACCGCAGGACCCGATGCTCCAGCATCAGGACGCCCTGTACGTCGGTCTTCCGATCCCCGCCCAGGACGGCCGCGTGTTCGCGGGCTGGTACGCGACCGAGGCCGATGCCACGGCGATGACGGTCGCCACCAGGGTGAACGGCGCCGACCCGGTCGTCTGCATCGACCAGCAGGTAGCCCTGTTCGCCGCGTGGACCACACCGGAGGCCAACGCGGCCGCCGACGTGCAGGTGTCGATCCTGATGTACCACCAGTTCACGACGAACCCCGACGGCGAATCCGGGTGGCTGCGAGGCAACTACGCGTACATCGGCGACTTCGACGCGCAGATGAACCACATCGCGAGCACCGGCTTCTACCTCCCGACGTGGGATGAGCTCAGCGCGTTCATCGACGGTCGTCTCTCACTGCCCGCGCGTTCCGTGATCATCACGGATGACGACGCGGACCAGACCTGGTTCGACCTGGCGGTGCCGGTGATCGATCGGTACGGGCTCCTCTCGACCTCGTTCATGATCACCGCGGATCGTCAGGATCCTCCGCCCTCGAAGTACGTCCTCCGGCGATCGCACACGCATGACATGCACAAGGCGGGCGACAACGGCAAGGGACGGATGGTGAACTGGACCGCCGAGCAGATCGCCGCAGACCTCAACGCCTCCGCCGACGTGCTCGGGGTGCGGGAGGTCATCGCCTACCCGTACGGTCACTACAACGACACGGCGAAGCAGGGCGTCACGATGGCCGGCTACGAGATGGCGCGCACGATCGAGCCGGGATACGTCGAGATCGGCACGGACAAGCTCGCGCTCCCCGTCGTCCGCATCGACTACGGCATGGGCCTCGACTCGCTGATCAAGCGGATCGGCTGACCGCTGATCGCTGACCGCTGACCGCTGACCGCTGACCGCCTCGGCAGCCGGTCAGCGCGGGGCGAGCTCCGCCATGAAGGGGCCGAGGATCTCGGCGACCAGCGCGTGCATCTCGTCGCTCGTGATCTTCGGCTCTCCGTCGCCGGACTGCGGGCCGTAGTCGCCGAACGATGCGTGCGACGCTCCGTCGATCGCGACCATCTTGGCGTCGGTCGGCAGCAGGTCGCGGGCCGCATCGACCTTCGCGGGCGTGGACAGCCCGTCTGCGGTGCCCGAGAGGCTCAGCACCGCGAGATCGGAGTCGGAGACGTCGTTCGCGCAGTAGGAGCCGAACAGCACGAGCGCCTCGGCATCGGCGGCCAGCTGGCAGGCGCGGACGCCACCCAGCGAATGACCGCCGACGGCCCAGTCGTCGATGTCGGGGGCGGCGGAGGTGAACGCGTCGAGTCCGCGGAGGTCGAAGAACGCGAGGTTGAGCCATGGGCGCGTGATCACGACCGTGACGCCCTCTTCGGCGAGGCTCTGCAGGATCGGGGCGTACGCCCACGGATCCACCTTCGCTCCGGGCACGAAGACCAGGCCGCGGTCGGAGGCGCCGTCGGCCGGGGTGAGGACGATCCCCTGCTCGGCATCCTCCACCTGGATCGCGGGGTTCTCCCTGACGCTCGCCAGCGGTGCCCGCTCCGCCGGCATCACCCCGATCTGGCTCCAGGCGACGGTGCCGCCGATTCCGAGGACGAGGACGGCGACGAGTCCCCAGACGATCACCTTCAGGACGCGACGGCCACGCTTCTTCTGCACGTCTCCAGACTACGGCTCGATCGCGAGCCGCTCCCGGCGTACGGCCGTGCGGTACGCGTCCTTGTTGACGTAGTACGCCATGCGGTCCAGCCCGAGGTAGCGGTAGCCGCCGGTGAGGTCCGGCCACGGTGCGGTCCTCACACGGGCGCGGAACCGCGCGGCGGCGCCGGGGTCGCGCTCGGCGGCATGGAGGTAGGCGGCCAGGAGGTCGGCCTGTTCGTAGCGCCCCTGCCAGCCGATGCCGGACGCCTCGATCATGCCCATCACGTACAGACCGTTGAACGAGGACGGGAAGATGTTCAGGAACAGACGAGGGGCTGCGCCCTGCCACGACAGGTGCGCGCGGTCGACGAACGGGTAGTCCAGCCGGTATCCGGTCGCGAGCAGCACGAGGTCGTAGTCGTCGGCGGACCCGTCACGGAACCGCACGGTCGCCCCGTCGAATCGGTCGACGTCGGGACGGATGCGCAGATCGCCCTGCCCGAGATGGTTGAGGATCATCGTGTTGACGATCGGATGGGATTCGTAGATCCGATAGTCCGGCCGGGGGAAGCCGAAGCGCACGGGGTCGCCGGTGAACGCGCGGAGCACCCGACTGTCGACCGCCTGCTTGATGCGAGCCGGCAGCGGCCTGCCCTGGTTGAGGGTGTCGCTGGGGCGTCCGAACAGGTATCGCGGCACGAAGTAGTAGCCGCGGCGCACGCTCATGTCCACGGACGCCGCTCGGTGCACGGCGTCGACGGCGATGTCGCACCCGGAATTGCCCGCGCCGATCAGCAGCACGCGTCGTCCCTCGAGCTGGTCGGCGGATCGATAGTCGCTGGTGTGCATCAGCTCACCGGTGAACGCGCCGGCGAAGGCGGGGATGCTCGGCGTCGCCAGGGTGCCGTTCGCGAGCACGACTCCCGCGTACCGCCGCGTCCGTGTGCCCTCCGCGTCCACACTCGTGAGGTCCCAACCGCCGTCGCGCGGCTCGAGGCGGGTGACGGTCGTGTCGAAGCGGAACAGATCGACGAGGTCGAAGCGGTCCGCGTACTCCTCGAAGTACTCCTTCAGCACACGGTGACCGGGGTAGTCCGCCGAGGACCGCATGGGGAACTCGGCGAACTCCGTCGTCGTCCTCGACGAGATGAGATGAGCCGACTCGTACATCGTGCTGCGGGGGTTGTCGATGTCCCAGAGCCCGCCGACGCCGTGCGAGGCCTCGTAGCCGTCGACGGTGACACCCCGACGCGTCAGCGCCCGCGCGGCGGCCAGTCCCGACGGACCCGCGCCGATGATGGCGTACCTGCTCATGCTGCTCCTCACACGGCACCGTGCTGACACGGCATCCTGCTCACACGACACCGTGCTCGCGCGACTGCGCCCCCTGCCGATCGTAACGGCAGGGGGTGCAGGGGCGACAGGGCGCAGGACTCAGGCGCGCAGCGCCGTCTGCCGCGACACGACCGCATCGTGGATCGCCGGGAAGAGCGGATGCTCGGGCGCGAGCCCCGTGGTGCGGGTGGTGAACGCGGCGGCGTCCTCCGTGCGCAGAAGCTGCTGCAGCTCCACGGCCTGCTCGTCGTCCGACTCGTCGAACTCGAGGGCGGCGGTGACCGCGCCGACGAGCGCCGTCGTCGACAGCCCGCGCTCTGCGGCCATGGCCGCGGGGCCGATGAATCGCTCGTTGCGCGAGATCTTGCGCAACGGCTGACGTCCCACGCGCTGCACGGTGTCGACGAGTGCAGGGTTGCGGAAGCGCTCGAGGATCGTCGCGCGGTAGTCGGCGAGGTCGGCAGGATCGAGACCGTGCTGTGCGACGAGCACCGCCGACGTCTCCTCCAGGGCGGCGGAGACCCGAGCCGCGATCTCGGCGTCGTCGAGCGCATCCGAGATGCGCTCGATCCCGGCACGGGCGCCGAAGTACGCCGTGGCGGCGTGCCCGGTGTTCACCGTGAACAGCTTGCGCTCGATGTAGGGCGCCAGGTCGTCGACGAAGTGCGCGCCGGGGATCGTCGGCAGAGCGCCGTCGAAGGCCCCGGTCTCGATCGCCCACTCGAAGTACGGTTCGACGGTCACGTCGACACCGCCGTCCGCGGGCTGTCCCGGCACGATGCGGTCCACCGCGGTGTTGGCGAACACGGCGCGCGAGAGCAGATCGCCGGCATCCGCGCCCGCCGCCTTCTCGACCTCCGCGCGCAGCGTGTCGGTCGCGCCGATCGCGTTCTCGCACGCCATGACCTGCAGCGGGGCGGCGTCGGGGGAGCGGCGGCGCAGCCCCTCGACGATCGTCGGCGCCACGAACCGCAGCACGGTCGGACCCACGGCCGTCGTGACCACGTCGGCGGAGGCGACCTCGTCGGCCACGGCATCCGGATCGGTCTTGCTGTTCACGGCGCGGAAGCCGGTGACCACGTGGTCGACGCCTCCGGGGCCGGCCTCGTGCACCGTGTACGAATCGACCGCGTTGATCGCGTCGACCAGGGCGTCGGCAACGTCGGAGAAGACGACCTCGTAGCCGCCCTCGTGCAGCAGCAGCCCGACGAAGCCGCGCCCGATGTTGCCGGCTCCGAAGTGGACCGCCTTCTTCACTCGTTCACCGCCGAGAGCAGGGCGTAGAGCTCCTCCGGGGTCTGTGCGGCGTTGAGCTTCGCGACGTCATCCTCGTCGGAGAAGAGGATCGCGATCTGCGAGAGGATCTCGAGGTGCTCGTCGCCGCGGCCCGCGATGCCCACGACGAACGTGGCGGGCTCGCCGTCCCAGTCCACGCCGCCGTCGTAGCGGACCACCGAGAGCGCGGAGCCGAGGATGGCATCCTTCGCGTCGTTCGTGCCGTGCGGGATCGCCAGGCCGTTGCCCATGAAGGTCGACACCGTCTGCTCGCGCTGGCGCATGGCGTCGACGTACGCGGGGGTGACGGCGCCGGCGGCCACCAGGATGTCGGTGGCCTCCTGCAGGGCGGCGTCCTGCGTGCTGGAGCCTGCGTGGATGCGGACCTGGTCGAGGGTGAGAACGCTCATGGTGATTCCTTCTTCCTGAATGTGGAGGAGGGGCGGATGCCGAGGCACCCGCCCCTCCCGGTCTGTCACGCCTCGGTGCCGCGCTGCTCGCGCACCATCTCGACGACCTCTTCATACTTCGGGGAGTTCATGAAATTGTCGACCGAGACGTGGATCGAATTCGGCGACTGCGCCTTCGCGCGATCCGTCAGCTGCTGCTGCGTGATCACGAGGTCGGCCGTGCCGTCGAGGTTCGCGATTGCCTGGTTGGTGACGGTGATGCCGTCGACCCCCGCCTTCTTGAACCTGTTGCGCAGCACGCTCGCGCCCATCGCCGACGAGCCCATGCCGGCATCGCAGGCGAACACGACGTTCTCGATACGGCGGTCGGTCGCTACCGCTGCCGGAGCGGCGGCGTTCGCGGCGGATCCGGAGGACGCGCGGAGCGCGTCCATCGCCGCGGAGGACTTGCCCTTGTTCGCCTCGGTCTGTGCGATCGCGGCGCCGAAGGTGTCACCCTCGGCGGCGAGGTCGCTCTTGCGGGAGGCGCGCAGGATCACACCGGTGATGAGGAACGTCACGGCGGCGGCGACGACCACCGACAGGTATACGACGAGGAGGTTGCCGACGCCGCTGCCGATGGCTGCTGCCGTCACGGCGATGATGCTGCCGGGCGCGGCCGGGAAGGCCAGACCGCCGCCCAGGATCATGTTGGTCGTGACACCGGCTGCTCCACCCGCGATCAGCGCGAGGATCGTCGTCGGCTTGCTGAGCGCGTAGGGGAAGTAGATCTCGTGGATTCCGCCGAAGAACTGGATGATCGCCGCTCCCGGTGCCGACGCCTTCGCCGCGCCGACGCCGAAGAACGTGAACGCCAGGAGCAGTCCGAGGCCGGGGCCGGGGTTCGCCTCGATGAGGAAGAGGATCGACTTGCCGTTCTCCGCAGCCTGCTCGATGCCGAGCGGTGTGAACACTCCGTGGTTGATCGCGTTGTTGAGGAAAAGCACCTTGGCGGGCTCCACGATGATCGACACGATCGGCAGGAGGCTGAGCGACACGAGCCAGTCGACAGCGGCGCCGAGCACGGCGCTGATGCCGAGCATCACGGGGCCGAAGGCGAAGAACCCGAGGATCGCGAGGATCATGCCGAGGATGCCGGCGGAGAAGTTGTTCACGAGCATCTCGAACCCGGGCCGGATCTTGCCGTCCCACAGTCGGTCCATCTGCTTCGTGATCCAGGCGGCCAGCGGGCCCATGATCATCGCTCCGAGGAACATGGGGATGTTCGTGCCGACGATGACACCCATCGTCGCGATCGTCGCCACGACGCCGCCGCGCTCGCCGTAGACCATACGGCCGGCGGTGTTGGCGATGAGCAGGGGCAGCAGGTAGGTGACCATCGGGCCGACGAGGCCGACGTACGCGAAGATGTTGCCGCCGTCACCTTCGGCGAGTGCCGTCATGGCACCCTGCCAGCCGATGACTGCGGAATCTCCGCCCCCGCCGATGATCTCGGCCACAGGGGCCCAGTGCCACCCGGGGAAGGGTGTATCCGCGCCGAAGAACCCGGCCGGGATGAACAGCATGGTGATGAATCCCCACGCGATGAACGCGGCGATGTTGGGCATGATCATTCCGGACAGGAACGTGCCGAAGCGCTGCACGCCCGTTCGGAGGCCGCCTGCCTTCGTGGCGGCCGGTGACGTCGTCGTCATGATGTCGTCTCTTTCTGCTGGTGAGGGGGAAGGGGTGCTGTGGCGTCGGCCACGGCGAGGCGGGCTCCGGCGGCGTCGTCTGCCGCCAGTGCCAGTTCGGCGAGGTTGCGGGCCTCGTCGAGGGTTCGGGTGGAGAGCATCCGGCGCACGTCCGCGAGTGCGGAGGGTGCCATCGAGAGGGTCGTCGCGCCGAGGCCGACGAGCACCACGGCGAGCATCGGATCCGCGGCGGCTTCGCCGCAGATGCCGACGGGTTTGCCGAGGCGGGCACCGGCGGCGCCGACCTCGCGCACGAGGCGGAGGACCGCAGGGTGCCACGGGTCCTGGAACCCGGCGACGGAGCCGAGCATGCGATCGGCGGCCATCGTGTACTGGGTGAGGTCGTTGGTGCCGATCGAGGCGAAGTCCGCATGGGCGAGCACCCGATCCGCCAGCAGCGCTGCCGCCGGGACCTCCACCATGACGCCCGCCGTCTTCAGCCCGTACTCACGGGCGAGGGAGGTGAAGTACTGGGTCTCCTCGACGGTCGCGACCATCGGGGCCATGACCCACAGGTCGGCCTCGGTCGCGGCATCCGCCTCAGCGAGCGCCGTCAGCTGCTCGC
This sequence comes from Microbacterium sp. NPDC097977, assembly GCF_040302605.1. Lineage (NCBI taxonomy): Bacteria > Bacillati > Actinomycetota > Actinomycetes > Micrococcales > Microbacteriaceae > Microbacterium > Microbacterium sp. NPDC097977. Next base: position 8,207 of record NZ_JBEOUR010000005.1, on the reverse strand, counting down.
GCAGGATGTCCTCGCTCGCCCGCAGCGCGCGCAGACCGCGGAGCCCGAGAGCGGGGTTCTCCTCGTGCGCGTCGTTGAGGAACGCCAGGGGCTTGTCGGCGCCGGCATCGAGCATCCGCACGACGACCTTCTTGCCGGGGAAGGCCGCGAGCAGCTCCCGGTAGGACTCCCGCTGCTGCTCGACGGTCGGCGCCTGGGCCGACGAGAGGAACAGGAACTCGGTGCGGAACAGCCCGACGCCCTCAGCCCCGCGTTCGACGGCATCGGCTGCGTCTGCGGGCTTTCCCAGATTCGCCAGCAGCGGGATCAGCGTGCCGTCGGCGAGGGCGCCGGGAGTCAGCGGTGCGTCGTCTGCCGAGCGTCGGGCGGCCGCGCGCTCGTCGGCGCGGTCCTTCTCGTCGTCGGTCGGATCCACGGTCACGATGCCTGCCGCCGCGTCGACGATCACGGACGTGCCCGTGGTGAGATCCGCGGCCGCGGAGGCGCCGACGATCGCGACGATTCCCTTCTCCCTGGCCAGGATCGCGGTGTGCGAGGTGGGGCCGCCGTCGAAGGTGACGAGGGCGAGCACCTGATCGAGATCGAGGAGAGCCGTGTCCGCGGGCGCGAGGTCCCTCGCGACGAGGACGAACGGATGACCCGGATCCGGCACGCCGGGAGCATCTTCGCCCCGGAGCCGGGCGAGAACGCGCTGGGCGATGTCGTCGAGGTCGGCGGCCCGCTCGCCGAGGTAGCCGCCGACGGCCTCCAGCGTCGCGCGGAAGCCGGCGAACGCGTCGTGCACGGCCCACTCGGCGGTGGCGCCGTCGTCGATCCTGGCGTCGACCTCGTCCTGCAGCGTCGGGTCCTCGGCGATCATCGCCTGGGCCTCGAGCACCTCCTGGGCCGAGCCGCCCGCGGACTCACCGCGAGCCGTGAGCTCCGCCGCGACCGCGGTGACCGCCTCACGCGCACGGGTGCGCTCGACGTCGGCGCCCTGCGTGCTCGGAGTGTTCTCGGGTGCGGGCGAGGCCTCGGTCATGCGCACGACGACGCCCTGGGCGACGCCCAGCCCGATGCCGACGCCGCGCACTTCGCTCATGCGCTCTCCTGGTCGTGGTCGGTGGTGAGCAGTTCGGTCAGGGTGTCGAGAACGCCCTCCGCGCCGTCGCCGTCCGCCGTCAGCGTGACGTAGTCGCCGTGCTCCACCGCGAGCGCGATGACACCGAGGATGCTGGCGGCGTTGACCGGCTTGCCGGAGTCCTTCGCGATGGTCACCGGGATACCCGACTCCTTCGCAGCCTGTGCGAACAGCTTCGCGGGGCGGGCGTGGAGTCCGTGGGAGGAGCCGATCCGAACGGTGCGGGAGACGGTCATGATGTTCCTTTCGAGGTGGTGTCGGCGAGGATCGAGCGCGCGAGCGCCAGCGTGCGGGTGCCGTCGCGGTCGGTGAAGACGTCCTCCGGGAGCACGACGACACGGGTGCGCGCCACGTCACGGATGGCGTCGAGGCGATCGGCGAGGTGAGGGCCCACGAGGACGAGGTCGTGCACGCCTCCGGCGACGGAGTGCTCCATGCCGGCAGACGCGTCCCAATCGAGACCGGCGTCCGACGCCGCTCTGCGGAGCCGCTGCGCGACGAACGTGCTGGACGCGCCAGCGCCGCACACCACGAGGATCCTCATCGATGCTCACCCTTCCTGAGAACAGTCTGGGAACCGGAAGCCCCCTCTCGCCAACAGCATCCTTTCCGCCCCTGCGGAACGTCGGTTCCGGAGCGGGGTGCTCCGCTTACTGACATCATGGGAATCACGTCAGGACAGTGCAGTCGGCACGGAGGAGGGGAGGATCATGTCGCGTCAGCGTCAGGACCAGCTCCTCTCGACCCTCCTCCGCCAGGGCGACTGGGCGACGGCCGCGAGCCTCGCCGATCAGCTCGGGGTGACCCCGCGCAGCATCCGCTCGTATGTGGCCGCCGTGAACGCCCGGACCGGTGATGCGGACGCCGTGGAGTCCGGACCCGCGGGGTATCGGGCAGGTGTCGGTGCGCGTCGCGCACTGCGCACGCGTCAGAGCGGCGAGTCGGCCCCCAGAGACCGACTGCACGGGCTGGTCCGCACGCTCCTCGACGTTCCGACCGGCGTCGACGTGTTCGAGGCGGCGACCGAGCTGCACGTCAGCGAGGCGACCCTCGAGGCGGATCTCGCGCGGGTGCGCGGCCTGCTGGAGGGGACGGAGCTGACCCTGGAGCGCGACCGCGAGATCGTGCGGCTGCGCGGCACCGAAGCGGCGCAGCGGCGGCTGCTCAGCCGCCTCGCCCACGACGAGATGGACGCCGCCTCCTTCCACCCCGAGACCTTCCGGCGCGCGCTCGCGGGCGGCGCGGTCGCGGCGGGGTCGGTCGCGCCCTTCAAATCCGCGCTGGTGCGCGAGCTCGGTCAGCTCGGCTACTACGTCAACGAACTCGCGATCTCCGACGTGCTGCTGCACATCGCGATCGCCGCCGAGCGGGTCGCCGCGGGACATGCCCTGGAGGCCGGTCCCATGGGGGCGCGCGAGGAGATCCCCCGGGTGGGCGCCGTGATCGCCCGTCTGGCTCGCGAGCACTTCTCGGTCACGCTGGGCGACGGCGACAGCAGTCACCTCGCCTCGCTCGTGCTCACGCGCATCGTCGCACCGGGGGAGGATGCCGCGGGCGACGTGGCACGCAGCGGTGTCGACCCTGCGGTCGAGAGCGCCGTCAGAGCCGAGATCGCCCGTGCCGCCGAGGACTTCCAGGTCGATCTGGTCGATGAGACGTTCGTGCTCCGTCTGGCGCTGCACGTGCAGAACCTGATGCGACGTGCCGAAGAGCGGGCGCTGACCCGCAACCCGCTCACCCGCTCGCTGAAGACCTCGTATCCGATGATCTTCGAGGTGGCCGTGTCGATCGCCAGCGGGCTGCACGATCGCCTGGGCACGCCGATCCACGACGACGAGATCGCCTACGTCGCCATGCACGTGGGAGGACGCCTCGAGCGCAGCCGCAAGGCGGAGTCGATCCTCACGGCGACGATCGTCTGCCCCGGGTACTACGAGCTCCACGAACTGCTGCGATCGAGCGTCGACCGGTCGCTGGGCTCGGCGATCGAGGTCACCAGCGTCATCACGAACGTCGATCCCGACTGGACGTCCTTCGACACCGACCTGGTGCTCAGCACCATCGAGCCCGGCGCGGTCGGCGATCGGTTCGTGCGCATCCAGCCCTTCCTCACCGACTCCGATGTGGATCGCATCCAGCAGGCCGCGGCCAGGGTGCGACGGGGGCGACGGCTGACCCGGCTGCGCGCCGAGCTCGCCCGCTACTTCGATGCCGACGCCTTCGTCTACCCGCTCCCCGACGAGGGCGAGGAGGCGATCATCCGACGACTCGGAGGGCTGCTCGTCACGGCCGGGCTGATCGGCGAGGACTACGTCGAGAACACCATCGTGCGCGAGCGCATGTCGTCGACCGCGTTCACCGACGCGCTCGCCGTCCCGCACGCGCTGCAGATGACGGCGACGAGGACGGCGATCGCCATCGGCGTGGCGGACGGATCCGCCGCGTGGGGCGAAGGACGGGTGCAGGTGGTCGCGCTCGCCGCCTTCAGCGAGACGGATCGTGCCGCATTCCAGACGGTCTTCGAGCAGCTCGTCGAGGTGTTCAGCGAGCGCGACAGCGTGCAGCGCATCCTCCGCCGGGGCACGAGCTTCGAGACGTTCCTCGACGAGCTCGTCGCCGTCATCGACGGCTGACGGTCAGCGGTCGCCGGCCGTCCGCCCCCGTGTCGTCAGCCGCGGGGGTCGAGGACCGCGGCGAGGGTGTCGAGGACGGAGGCGGCATCGGCCGACTCCGCGGTCTCGAGCACCACGGCGTCGCCGGGCGCGAGCGCGAGATCCATCAGTGCGAGGACGCTGCTGAGATCCACGACCGCGCCCGACGACGTGCGCAGGGTGACGGCATGCGGATGCGCCTGCACGAGCCGCACGAGCTCGGCGACGGGGCGGGCATGCACCCCGTTGTGCGCGGTGATGACGACGTGTCTTCTCGGCATCCGCGGCCTAGGAGCGTTCTTCCAGGAGCGACCGCACGGCGGCCTCGAGTCCGCGCACGGTCTCGGCCGCGCCCGCAGCCGAGTCGGCCTTCGCGTCGATGTAGACCTTGAGCTTGGGCTCGGTGCCGCTGGGGCGGACGATGATCCGGGAGCCGTCGTCGAGCCGATAGCGCAGGACGTCGCCCGAGGGCTGCCCCTGCGCCGCGTGCAGCAGGTCCTGCGCCTCGGCGACGCCGAGAGTGCCGAAGCGCGCGGGGGGCAGGGTGCGCAGTGAGAGCATCACGTCGCCGATGACCGAGAGGTCCTCGACGCGCACCGACACCTGTCCGCTCGCGTAGTGGCCGTAGGTGTCGCCGAGCTCGGTGAGCAGCTCGGAGAGCGACCCTCCGCGGGCGTGCGCCTCGGCCGCGAGACCGAGGATCGCGACCGCAGCCGAGATGCCGTCCTTGTCACGCACCGTCTCGGGGTTGACCAGGTACCCGAGCGCCTCCTCGAAGCCGAAGGCGATCCCCGGCGCACGCGAGATCCATTTGAATCCTGTGAGGGTCTCGTGGAAGTCCAGTCCGTGATGAGCGGCGACGGCGCCCAGACCGGGGGAGGAGACCAGCGAGCAGGCCAGTGACGCCCCCGGTGTGCCCGCGGCGACCCGCGCCGCCCGCGCGCCGAGCAGCAGGCCGACCTCGTTGCCGGTGAGGCGGCGCCAGCCGCTCTCCGAGGAGGCATCGGGGATCGCCACGGCGAGGCGGTCGGCATCCGGGTCGTTCGCCAGGATGAAGTCCGCCTGCACCCGCCGGGCGCGTGCGAAGGCGAGGTCCATCGCACCGGGTTCCTCCGGATTGGGGAACGACACCGTGCGGAAGGTCGCGTCTGGCTTCGACTGCTCCCCGACGACCATGGGCTGCGGATACCCCGCAGCAGCCACGATCTTCGACAGCGTCTCCCAGCCCACCCCGTGCAGCGCCGTGTACACCCAGCGCAGATCCGAAGCGCCTGCGGGTGCCGGCGCCACCGCGGCGGTCGCGGCGATGTACGCGTCGACGACATCCTCGCCCGCCGTCTCGTACGCCCGCGAGCGCGGGAGCGTGGAGATGTCGCCGTCGTCGGCGATCCGCTGGATGTGCGCGGCGATCTCCGAGTCGGCAGGGGCGACGATCTGCGACCCCTGATCCGCTCCGCCGAGGTACACCTTGTAGCCGTTGTCGTTCGGCGGGTTGTGCGAGGCGGTCACCATGACACCGGCATCCGCGCCGAGGTGCCGCACCGCGAAGGCGAGCACCGGGGTCGGCAGGAGCCGGGGGAGGAGGATCGCGCGGAGTCCTGCTCCGGCGAACAGCTCGGCCGAGTCCGTCGCGAAGACCCGCGAGTTGCGACGGCCGTCGTAGCCCACGACGACCGTGGGGGTGCCCTCACCGGCGCGCTCGCGCAGGAATGCGGCGAAACCGGCGGCGGCCTGCGCCACCAGCACCCGGTTCATGCGGTTGCTTCCGGCCCCGAGAGCTCCGCGCAGTCCCGCGGTGCCGAAGGCCAGACGGGTGCCGAAGCGATCGTCGAGGTCGGCGACGGCGGTCTCCTCGCCGCCGGCGGCGCGGGTGATCACCGCGGCGAGCTCGTCACGGGTCTCCGCGTCGGGGTCCTGCCGCATCCACGCGCGAGCCTGCGCGAGACGTGCCTCGCTCACAGCGCCTCGACCACGCGGGCGAGCAGCGCCGAGATCACGGGCTCCGCCTCGCGGCCGGCCTCGATCACCTCGGCGTGGCTGAGCGGGGTCTTCTGGATGCCGGCGGCGAGGTTCGTGATGAGCGAGAAGCCCAGGATCTCCATCCCGGCCTCCCGCGCGGCGATGGCCTCGAGAGCCGTCGACATGCCGACGATGTGTCCGCCCATGTGCTTGGCCATCTGGACCTCGGCCGGTGTCTCATAGTGCGGTCCGCGGAACTGCGTGTAGACGCCCTCGTCGAGCGAGGGATCGACGCTGCGCGCGATGTCGCGCAGACGGGTGGCGTAGAGATCGGTGAGGTCGATGAACGTGGCACCCTCGAGCGGCGAGTCGGCCGTGAGGTTGATGTGGTCGCTGATCAGCACGGGCTGGCCCGGGGTCCAGGTCTCGCGCACGCCGCCTGCGCCGTTGGTGAGCACCATGATCTTTGCGCCCGTGGCCGCGGCCGTGCGCACCGAGTGCACGACACGACGGACGCCGTGGTTCTCGTAATAGTGGGTGCGGGCGCCGATGACGAGCACGTTCTTGCCGTCGGGGGTGCGGATGCTGCGGAGGGTGCCGACATGGCCCTCGAGGGCGGGCTTGGAGAAGCCGGTGACCTCGGTCGCCGGGATGGTCGCTGTGGTCTCGCCGATGATGTCGGCGGCCTTGCCCCAGCCGCTGCCGAGAGTCAGAGCGATGTCGTGCTTCTCGACTCCGGTCAGGCGCGCGATGTCTGCGGCTGCGGCTGCGGCGACCTCGAACGGGTTCGCATTCGGGTCGTCGAGGGGGTTGCTGTGTGTTTCGGACATGGATCCACTCTAGGAAGGTGCAGGCTCGGGGGCCAGGATTGCGGAAGAATGGAGACCATGTCTTCCACCCCTTTTGAGCGCACTCAGCGCGTCGCCGTCCTCGGTGGCGGTCCCGGCGGTTATGAAGCGGCCCTGGCGGCTGCTCAGCTCGGAGCCGAGGTGACCCTGGTCGAGCGCGTGGGCGTCGGAGGCGCGGCCGTGCTCACCGACGTCGTGCCGTCGAAGAGCCTGATCGCCACCGCGGATGCCGCCGTGGCGATCTCGGAGGCCTCGGATCTCGGCGTGCAGTTCTACGCCAAGGGGGAGCACGGCAAGCCGCTCAAGCCCGAGATCGCGATCAACCTGGCCGCCGTCAACAAGCGCCTCATCGCACTCGCCGGTCAGCAGTCCGAGGACATGCGCACGACACTCCTCGACGCCGGTGTGCGGATCCTCTCCGGCCACGGCCGCCTCGAGGGGCCGAATGCGATCGTCGTCTCGACCGGCCAGGACGGCACCGACTTCGACCGCATCGAAGCCGACACCATCATCGTCGCCGTCGGGGCCTCGCCCCGTGAGCTCGACTCCGCGAAGCCCGACGGCACACGCATCCTCACCTGGACGCAGCTGTACGACATGAAGGCGCTGCCCGAGCACCTCATCGTCGTCGGCTCCGGTGTGACCGGTGCCGAGTTCGCCTCGGCGTACATGAACCTCGGCGCGAAGGTGACCCTCGTCTCCAGCCGCGACCAGGTGCTGCCGGGTGAAGACCAGGATGCCGCGCACGTGCTCGAGAAGGTGTTCACACGTGGCGGCATGACGGTGCTCTCCAAGGCTCGTGCCGAGAAGGTCGAGGTCACGAAGGACGGCGTCATCGCCACCCTCTCCGACGGGCGCACGGTCGAGGGCAGCCACTGCCTGATGGCCGTCGGGTCCATCCCGAACACGGCGGGCATCGGGCTCGAAGAGGCGGGCGTCGAGCTCACCGAGCAGGGCAACATCCGCGTCAACCGTGTCGCGCGCACCTCCGTGCCCAACGTCTACGCGGTCGGCGACTGCACGAACTTCTTCCCCCTGGCATCCGTCGCGTCGATGCAGGGCCGCACAGCCGTGTTCCACGCGTTGGGCGACATCGTCATCCCGTTGGAGCTGATCAAGATCACCTCGAACATCTTCACGGCGCCCGAGATCGCGACGGTCGGCTACTCCCAGAAGGACGTGGAGGAGGGCGTCGCAGACGGGCTCGTCTACAAGCTGCCGCTGGCGGCGAACCCGCGCGCCAAGATGATGGGCATCAAGGACGGCTTCGTGAAGCTGATCGCCCGCAAGGGATCCGGCACCGTGATCGGCGGCGTGATCGTGGCGCCCAAGGCCTCCGAGCTGATCTATCCGATCGCCGTCGCGGTCGAGCGCCGTCTGACCGTCGACCAGGTGTCCCGCGTGTTCGCGGCATACCCGTCGCTGTCGAGCAGCATCACCGACGCGAGTCGTGCCATGCACCTCGTCAACGCGAAGATCACCTGACACCCGCGGCTGCCGCCGCACATGAGAGAGGGGGGGGGGCGGGGGGGGGCGCGGCCGTCGTGAGGGCTGGCGGGAAGGTGGTGTTGGTGCTGGTGGTGGGGGGCGGGGCGTGGGCGCCCGCGCCGGCCCCCGCGCGTTCGAAAG